>CAZNBG010000078.1:0-10157 GCA_964570915.1 uncultured Nitrospira sp.
TTCCACGAAGTAGCGCCCGATCAATCCTGCAGCTCCGGTAATGAGCACACGTGGCTTCATGAAGATTCCGTGGAGAAACCCCTCTTTCGCAGAACATCTCCCAAGCGACCCCTTGCGGTGATCCGCCCCCTGTCTCTAAACAGTGCTGTACCATCGAGGCGCACAAGACTCAAGAGAGGGAGGATTCTACGACTTCAGGCTGCTGGTTGGAAGATAGAACGAGCGGAGGACGATATGAAAATGTACCGGGCCATTCTAGGCCGCCTTCGTGGAGGCCGTTTCGTGGGGCAGCCAGCGATCCAGGATGGCCGCCAGAGCTTTGCCGACGACGGGCTTGCTGAGGAAGTCATCCATCCCTGCCTCCAGGCACCGCTCACGGTCCTCTGTCATCGCATTCGCCGTCATGGCAATGATTGGAATGTGGGGTGACTCACCGCTTCCCTGTCGTACACACGCTTCTTGATTTCTAATGACTCTCGTCGCTTCAAAGCCATCCATTTCAGGCATCTGACAGTCCATAAACACCAAGGCATATGAGCTCTGTGCCATCGATTCAACGGCTTCTCGCCCATTTGCCGCAACGGTGACCCGATAACCGAGTTTCTCAATCATATTCGCCGCCACCTTTTGATTGACCGGGTTGTCCTCCACGACCAGAATAAGCGGTCGGGACCGCATCTGCGTTTCCATCAGACTATGCCGGGTAATGATCGGAGCCTGAGCGGTAGAACCCGGAGGCTCGGATGTACTCCCCAGTACCAGGTTGAGACATTCAAACAGCAGCGACTGACGAATTGGTTTCGTCAAGTATGCGACGATCCCGGCATCTTGAGCGGCTTGGGCGTCACCGCGCCGGCCAACCGATGTCAGAAGAACCAGGCGTGTGCCGCTGATCGCTTTTTCGGTCTTGATCCGTCTGGCTAACTCTAAGCCGTCCATCCCCGGCATTTGCATATCCAAAATGGCCAGATCGAACGGGGTGCTCCGATCGGCTGCGTTGCGCAGGCACTCCAAGGCGCGAAACCCGCTCTCTGCGCTTTCATGTCTCACGCCTTTTCCGCGAAGACTCTGCTCAAGAACCCGACGGTTCGTGGCGTGATCGTCCACAATCAAGATCGCGCGTCCCTTGAGCGCCGCCGGAGGCGGCGCGGCTTGCTGAGCCCCCTCCGGCTGGAGGAGAAAAGGCACCGTGATCCAGAAGGCGCTGCCGTGTCCCACCGTGCTATTCACGCCGATCTGTCCTCCCATCCATTCCACGAGTTGCTTGCAGATGGCAAGACCCAGGCCAGTGCCCCCATATTTCCTTGTGGTGGAGCCGTCGGCCTGTGTGAATGGCTGAAACAGTTTGGCCTGTTGCTCCAGTGAGATTCCAACTCCGGTATCCGATACGTCGAATCGAATCGTTCGACCAGGGCCATCGGAGCTTGCGACAGTCACCCCTTCAGGCTCACGCTCGGCGCTCACGGTGACAACGACTTCGCCTTGTTCCGTAAATTTGATGGCATTACCGATCAGGTTTACCAAGATTTGGCGCAGGCGGCCCGGGTCCCCTCGCAGCGTCGTCGGCACGCCGGCCTGCACGAGACAGCTCAGTTCAAGGCCTTTGTCATAGGCGCGCTCGCCCAACAAGCCGATGGCCTCCTCCATCGTCGCGTGGAGGTCGAAGTTGAGTTCTTCCAGATCAAGCTTGCCGGCTTCGATTTTGGAGAAGTCGAGGATGTCATTGATGATGTCCAACAGATGCTCGCTGGAAAGCCGGACCGTCTCGGCATATTCACGTTGCTCCGAGGTCATTGGCTTATCCAGCAGCAGTTCGGTCATGCCTATGACGCCGTTCATCGGCGTCCGAATTTCATGACTCATCGTGGCCAAAAACTCAGCTTTGATCTTGGCGGCCTCGAGGGCTTTATCCCGTGCGTCCGCCAGTTCTCTGTTCTTCCGTTCAAGATCTTGGGCGGCCTGTGTCAGCGCGCCGTCCGACAGCTTACGTTCCGTAATATCGATCATCGTGCCCATCATGCGAACGGGACGACCCTGCTCATCCCACTGCACCACCTTTCCGCGCATCGCGAACCATTTCCACTCACCTGAGCGGTGGCGGATACGGTGCTCGACGATATAGCTGGCGATTCTCCCCTCGAGGTGACCGTCCAGTGCCTGCTCGACCCAAGGGCGATCGTCCGGATGAACGCGGGTTTTCCAATCGAATACGTTGTTCATGGGAATGTCCTCGTCCTCAAAGCCCAAGAGACGAATCCAACTGGGACTGTAGTAGGCCTGGAGGGTCGCGAGGTTCCAGTCCCACAAGCCGTCGGTGGCGACATCGAGCGTACAGCGGAGGCGCCCCTCGCTTGTTTGAAGCGCTTCTTCAGCCCGCTTGCGTTCGGTGATGTCGCGGACAAAGGCACAGTGGAACTCCTGGCCTTCATAGGCGAGGAAACTGACGCGAATGTCGATCGGGACGACCCGCCCATCCTTGGCGCGATGGAGGGTCTCGAAGGACATGGTCCTGGTTCGCCGGGTCTCCTCCCAGAACCCCGGCCACATGGATGCGGGAAAATCGGGATTAAGGTCATGAACCGTCATGCCCAGGAGTTCGTCTCTGGAGTAGCCCACCATAAGGCTGGCGGCCTCATTCGCGTAGAGGATCCTGGCCTGAGGATCGATCCAGTAGATCGCATCCACCGCCTGGTCGATGGCGAACTGGGTCTGACGGAAGCCCTCCTCGCTCTGACGCTGAACCTCGTCGTGTCGCCAGTATGCGATAAGGGCGGCGGACTCGACGAAGGTGATGCCGCTGTACATCAAGGCCCAGATCGTAGGATGCTCGATGGCTGTGGGCTGATTATAGATGGAGGCAGGGGCTAACTGGCCGACCACACTGTGGTAGAGCGTCACGAGTCCTATATTAATCAAGAGAGGCGGCCAATCCTGATAGCGCGCAATGAGCACGAGCATGGCGAACGCATCGAGATGCATCTCGAAGTAACCACCGGAGAAGTACACAAGCAGCGCCGATGATAGGAATGCACTGAACGACGCGAGTACCGAGCGGTGGCGGCAGGACAACCGAGCGATCGATGACAGGAGCGTGACGACCCCCACCAGCCCCCCGGCCAAGCTGCTCAGTATGAGGCCATAGCCCATCCAAAGTCCGAACCCGAAGAGGACGACGGCATGACCCCACAGAACGATCAGAACGGTCCGGTGCCGTTGCTGCCAGACGTCTTGAGGCAGAGACTGGCCTTCGGGCAAATTCTGCCGAAGGTGTTGCAGCAGGGTGTCGGCACTGGCCATGACGACGCGAACCTCCCGGGCATGACACAATACGCGCAACTGCGCGAAGACAGGACGTTCCCTCTCAGAATCTTCTCGGACTCCGCTGACGATTCTTAATAGAGCTGAAGGGCTCTGTCCGGGTGGGCGGTCTGTCGGAGGAGGGGGCTGAATCGGCGGCAGACTGGGCCTGGTCGGAGTTCAGTACGGCAAGTTGTGGAATGGCGAGGGGCTGACCCGTCCTCCGAGGGTCCGTCGCAGCTGCGAATCCTCGGCCGGCGCAGAAGCTCGATGAATCAGGGAGGTTAATTGCGCGTCAGTTTCCGGTATCGGATTCGATGCGGCTGATCGGCCTCTTTGCCCAAGCGCTTTTTTCGATCGGCTTCGTACTCGCTATAGTTCCCTTCGAACCAGACGACCTTGCTGTCGCCTTCAAAGGCCAGAATATGGGTGGCGATTCGGGCTAGGAACCAGCGGTCATGGCTGCTGATCACCGCACAGCCGGCAAAATTTTCCAGCCCTTCTTCAAGCGCACGCAGCGTATTCACGTCCAGATCGTTCGTCGGCTCGTCGAGGATGATCAGATTCGCCCCTTCTTTCAGCATACGGGCAAGATGCACCCGATTGCGCTCGCCGCCCGAGAGATCCTTCACCTTTTTCTGCTGATCGGTCCCGGCAAAGTTGAAGCGGGCGCAGTAGCCGCGGGCATTGACTTCGGCCTTGCCAAGCTTGATGGTGTCCTGGCCATCCGAAATGACCTCGTACACGCTCTTGTTGCCATCTAGACTGCGGTCCTGATCCACATAGCCAAGCTTGACGGTCTCGCCGACCTTGATCGATCCGGCATCCGGCTTCTCCTTGCCGATGATCATCTTGAACATGGTCGTCTTGCCGGCGCCGTTCGGGCCGATCACGCCGACAATGCCGCCTTTCGGCAGACTGAAGTTCACGCTCTCATAGAGCACATTGTCACCGTAGGCCTTGCTGATGCCGTTCGCTTCGACTACCACATCGCCCAGCCGAGGCCCCGGTGGGATGTAGATTTCCAGATCGTCCGCTACCTGATCCTGTTTTTGGTTGACCAGTTCCTCATAGCGGTTCAAGCGCGCCTTCCCCTTGGACTGCCGAGCCTTCGGCGACATCCTGATCCACTCCAATTCATGCTCCAGTGTCTTCTTCCGTTTCGACTCCGCTTTTTCTTCTTTTTCCAGTCGGTCCTTTTTCTGCTCCAACCAAGAACTGTAATTGCCTTGAAACGGAATCCCGTGGCCCCGGTCCAACTCGAGAATCCATCCGGCGACATTGTCGAGAAAGTACCGATCGTGCGTCACGGCGATGACCGTGCCCTTGTACTGCTGCAGATGCTGCTCAAGCCATTGGACCGACTCGGCATCCAGATGGTTCGTCGGTTCGTCGAGCAACAGAATATCCGGCTCCTGGATCATCAAGCGGCAGAGCGCAACCCGACGTTTCTCACCACCGGACAGGGTCCCCACCTTTTGATCGGCGGGCGGGCAGCGCAGCGCATCCATGGCGATGTCGAGTTGGTTTTCGAGTTCCCATCCGTTGGCCGCTTCGATCTTCTCTTGCAGTTGCGCTTGCTTGTCGAGCAGCTTTTCCATTTCATCGGGCCCAACCTCGCCGATCTTGTTGCTGACCGCCTCGTACTCGTGCAGCAGCGCCACCAAATCGGCTTTCCCTTCCTCGACCACTTCCTTGACTGTTTTGGTCGCATCGAGTTGGGGCTCCTGTTCGAGCAACCCGACACTGTAGCCTTTGGATCGTGTGATCTCGCCCGTATAGTTGGGATCCACGCCTGCAATGATCTTGAGCAGCGAACTTTTGCCCGACCCGTTCAAGCCCAGCACCCCGATCTTTGCGCCGTAGTAGAAGCCCAGATAGATCTCCCGCAGCACCTGCCGCTTCGGCGGATAGACCTTCCCCACATTGACCAATGAAAAAATAACCTGTTTATCGTTCGTGGCCATAAGCTCCCCTCGCTGTAAAACTGACGATCGGTCACCTTAGCAAACGCGGCGGGCGGAGCACAACTGACATCGATAGGAAAGACCGAGGACCGTTTCAGGCTTATTTCCTAAGCGCCAGAAGCACTAAAGCTAGACAGCCAAGCTTACATTGCAGTCGGAGCGTCGGGTCACCATCGCCTGGGTCACGACTGGTTCTTCAATGCGCTCAACCGTTAGCTTCGAGCCTAGCGCCGCTGCGATGAGATCCCTCGCTTCGTGAAGGTGCCCTGTGATTCGTATAGACCCCTTGATGCCGGCCAACTCGATGTCGATTCCAGTCAGACGCTGAATGTCTGGGTGTACTGCCGTCACAACCGCATGACCTCTCGGCTTCAACGCAGTGGCGATCTGTTCAAACAGATGTTCCAGCATCTCGACGTGATCAAGCACGAGGCTGGACATGACCTGGTCAAAGAGGCTGGATCGGAAGGGCAAACAAGTGACCAATGCTTGGACCCACGAGATTTCCACTCGGCTTTCGGCGATTCGACGCGCTTGGTTGAGCATGCCGCGAGAGAGATCGACGGCTGTGATTCGGTAGAGGCCAGAATCCAGCCGGCGAACGTACCGACCAGTACCGCAGCCTAGATCTAAGATCCGACAGCCCGGAAATGGTTTGAGTTGATCCAGAAGGAAGGGCTCGTCCAGCCAAGTAGGTGGATCGTGATCGTCATACGTGGCGGCCCAGCAATCGTAGCCCGCCCCGGTTTCTCTTTCATCCTCGCCAGTGGCCCACGAGGAAGCGATCCCCCATCGATCTGGGTCATCGTGTTGCTTCGTCCTCTGAGATTGAATTCGCGCAGTAGCGGAAATAATCAGGAGGAGCGTCTAAGAATCGGCTGGTTCCTTGGTGATAACGTCTCGTCCCAAGGCTCCTGATACTGGTTGTGAAACGCCTCCATAATTTTCGAGTTTTCAGCTTATAATCCCGCGTGACCCGCATTCTCCCTTTATGGTTGGAGGCGTGATGCCGGAAACCCTGTCTGTCCAGTGCTGCATTGCGGGCGGCGGTCCGGCCGGGATGATGTTGGGCCTTCTATTGGCCCGGGCCGGCGTCTCAGTGCTCGTGGTCGAAAAGCACCCGGATTTTCTCCGGGATTTTCGCGGCGACACGTTGCACCCCTCGACATTGGAAATCATCCATGAGCTGGGTCTGCTGGAACGCTTCCTTCGATTGCCTCACCAGAAGGTGTCGCGGATCAATGCGCGATTCGGAGACCTGGAGTTCACGGTGGCGGATTTCTCTTCTCTGCCCACTCAATGCCGTTACGTCGCCTTCATGCCGCAGTGGGACTTTCTCAATTTTCTTGTGGAGGTGGGGAGCGGATATCCCGGATTTCACGTCCGGATGAGCACGGAAGTGACGGATGTGATCGAGAGCGGAGGTGCAGTCGTAGGGCTTCGCGCTGAAACGGCAACGGGGCCGCTGGATATTCGCGCCGCACTCGTCGTGGGGGCCGATGGCCGGAACTCAACTGTCCGCAAGAAAGCACGGCTCTCGGTGGAGGAATTCGGCGCCCCTATGGATGTGCTCTGGTTCCGCTTGTCGCGCAGTCACAATGACCCGGTCGATCCGATGGGCCGCTTCGATGTCGGTCGAATCTTCATCATGTTGAACCGGGGCGACTACTGGCAGTGCGGCTTCGTCATTGCGAAGGGGTCACTCACCGAGATTTACGCACAAGGCCTACCGCGGTTCCGCGACAACGTGGCGAAGTTGGCCCCGTTCGCCGCAGCCCGCGTCCACGAGCTGCAAGGTTGGGAACCGATCAAACTGCTGACCGTTCAAGTCGATCGGTTGCGGCAGTGGTATAGGCCTGGACTCCTCTGTATCGGAGACGCGGCCCACGCCATGTCCCCGGTCGGGGGAGTCGGGATCAACCTAGCCATTCAGGACGCGGTGGCGTCGGCGAATGTGTTGGCGCAACCGCTACGCGATGGGCGAGTGACTGCAGCGGATTTGGCCAAGGTGCAGGCTCGCCGTCTGTGGCCCACCCAACTGACTCAGCAGGCACAACTCCTCGTCCAGAACCGTGTCATCAGCCGTGTACTGGATAGCAAGGTTCCGCTGTCGCCTCCTTCGGCTGTCCGGCTCCTTGCGCGGTTCCCCATACTACGGCGTATCCCCGCCAGATTGATTGGTCTTGGAGTCCGGCCTGAGCATGTTCGAACTCCGGTCGGGTAGATCACCGATCTTCTAAATAGCTTCAGGTGTTAAGGGCTACTGAACCGACGGTCGCTCGAAATCAGAACGCTTTGAGCGAAGATGCAAAGAGGCGGAAGTGGGTGGCGCTTATGCGTTATTCACGATAAACGAAAAATATAGGAACCAACTCATATTTCCATACATTCTCAAACATGATCCGTGGCTTTCAGTTCCCGCTCCGAATCCTCACCCCATACCTGTTGGAGAAGTTGACAACACATTCCGCGTATTGATATCGTCTCCAACGTGAAGGCCGTGGTGCTCGTCCGCACGAGAATCGTCTATTCCACTACGGCGTTCGCTGAGTTGGTGCTCTGGCATCTTGCCAAACCGCTGTCGGGATGTACCCATCGCTTCAAATATCGGCTTGCCTACGTGGTTAATGGTACCTGCGTGCTTCGGTACGACAACGAGACCGGCAAGGGGGATCATCGTCACTATGGCGGGAAAGAATATGTTTATACCTTTTCAGATCCAGAGACCCTAATTGCGGCATTTCAGGCAGACATTATGAGGTGGAATCATGAAAACCGTCACGCTTGATGTTCGTTCCCCGTCCGATACGATGGCTGACTTTTCATCCGCCTGGAAGTCCGGAAATGCACAGCGCTCCGCGCGTATCAGCTTTGCCACGCCCGAGTTGTTGTGGCAGGTGCTCACGGCCAAGCGCTGGGAATTGTTGAAGGCACTGTGCGGAGCCGGGCCGGTTTCCATTCGTGAGGCTGCCCGTCGAGTGCACCGCGATGTGAAAGCCGTGCACGGCGATGTCACAGCCCTACTTTCCGCCGGTTTGCTCATCCGTGTTCAAAGTGGCGGAGTGGAGTTTCCATTTGATGCCGTGAAGGTCGAGTTTATACTTCAGGCTGCGTGACGGCCAGGTCAAATCTGTTCCAGTTAAATCCCCAGCTCTTCCGACAGCCGCACTTCGGATTCGTCGAGAATCTCCTCCAGACAGGTAAAGCAGGGAAAGGGAAAGCGATCGACGGGGATGGCGCAGACTTCGCCAACGGGTGATTCTTCCAGCGCCGGACCGCCGCATTCTTTGTGGATCAATACCAGCATCAGACTTCCCTCATGACCATCCGGTGAAACAGCTCAAGATGTTCCGGACTACTGAGCCGATGGTCGCCCGGCATCAGCCGGAGCTCGAGCGGAAAGCTCGGATCACGACGACGCAGTTCATCGGCAAATCGACGGCTGCCCTCCGGGGGGATAACGGTATCGGCCAGGCCGTGAAGAATCGTGGTCCTCACAGGACGGACAATATCAAAGGTCTTCGCCCAAAACCGTTCGCTTTCTTCCACCCACTTCCAAGAGAGCGGCCAATCCTTATGCAACGGGTCCTCATCCCACGGCATCCATCCGGCGGTATACCAGTCGTGGAGCCGTTCCGTGGAGATCGTCTTGGCTCGTTCCCCCATCATGTTGAACGCCGGCGCGATCAAGATTAGCTCTTCCACCAGAGGAAATTTCTGCGCAACCAGCCAGGCGATCCAGCTGCCGAGCGAGTTTCCGACAATGGTGAGGGGTGGTCCAGATTTAATGGACTCCAACACAGTCTGTGCATCGGCAACCCAATCGGAGAGCGTGTAGTCCGTAAATCGGCCTTCCGAATCGCCCGACCCGCGCACGTCGTAACAACGAAACCCCCAGCCCCGCTCCTGGCACCATTGTGCCAACGCCTTGCTCTTATTGCCCCAGCGCTTCGAAAGAAAGCCGGTGATGAACAGAATGTTTCGGTCTGTCCCATCAATGCGATCACCTTTGATACGTCTACCGTCGGCGCCGACGAGCTCGAACGGCTGCATGTTCATGCGTTGAGCACCTTTTTGATGAATACACTCAGTCGTCGCAGGAGGGGTTCCGGAATCTCGTGTCCGCCTCGAAAGCTGTGCCACTCCACGGCGAGGCCTGATCGACTCAACGCGTCTCGGAGACGCTCCGCCCCCCTATACGCGAGAATGTCATCCAACGTGCCATGACTTTGAAAGACCGGCAGACCCTTCCGGTTGGGCAGGAGCGGGCCCCAGACCGACTGAGCCAGAAGGTTGCCGGACAGCTGCACCAGGCCGGCAAACGGATAATCGGTATGCAGCACCGCATCGCAGGTGAGCATCGCGCCCTGTGAAAACCCGCCCACGACCGTCCTTTTATAGTCGATCGGCATCTGCCGCGGTAATTCCGTGAGAAAGGCCAGCAGGCGTTCCCGGGCCAGAGCCAGACCCTGGGGCGTCTCCACGGACAGGTCGCGAATGCGACCGGCCGCACGATCTTCCTGGATCCTCGCGAAGTCGACGATCCACCAGGCGCGCGAATCACCGAAGCCCATATTGAGCGAGAGGGGGGCTTCGGGAAACAGCCATCTGGTTCCTGCCGGAACACCGATCACGTCCGCGAGCGGCAGGAGATCATCTCCCGGTGCGCCGAAGCCATGGAGGAGCATGACGACCGGCCCGTTCCCGCCTCCATGACCGTCTGATCCGCCGACGAGCCGAACCTTCAATCCGCCCAGCAAGACTTCTCGCATTCGAGTTTCCTAGCTCAGATACAGATACTGAAGCAGCGCCACGAGCCCATAGAGTGATGATTCGACCACCGGCTGCTGATAGAGCGGCACGAAGGCACCCTGCTCGTTGGCTTCCACTTCG
>CAZNBG010000079.1:0-10129 GCA_964570915.1 uncultured Nitrospira sp.
ACGGCGCCCCGGTCTATCTGTCCGACGTCGCGAATGTTATCGACGATGTAGAGAACGTCAAACAGGCGGCCTGGATGAACGAGGATCCGGCGGTGATCGTGAATATTCAACGGCAACCGGGTGCCAATGTCATCGAGGTGGTGGACCGCATCAAGGCGCTACTGCCGCAGTTGCAAAGCTCGCTGCCGTCGTCCGTCCATGTGACCGTGCTGACTGATCGTACGATTTCTATTCGGGCGTCGATCCGAGACGTGCAGTTTGAACTGATGCTGGCGGTCGCATTGGTAACTATGGTGATCTTCCTGTTTCTCCGCTCCCTCTCCGCCACCATCATCCCTGCCGCGGCCGTGCCGTTGTCCCTGGTCGGTACCTTCGGAGTCATGTATCTGATGGGGTTCAGTCTCAATAACCTGACGTTGATGGCGCTGACGATTTCGACGGGTTTCGTGGTGGACGATGCCATCGTCATGATCGAAAACGTCGCACGCTACATCGAGAAAGGTGACGCCCCGTTTCAGGCCGCACTCAAGGGATCCCAGCAGATTGCATTTACCATTCTCTCCCTGACCGTTTCGCTCATCGCCGTCTTGATTCCGCTCCTGTTCATGGGCGATGTGGTGGGCCGGTTGTTCCGCGAGTTTGCGCTCACTCTGAGTGTCACGATTCTCATCTCGGCCTTCGTCTCGCTGACGCTGACACCGATGATGTGCGCCAGATTGCTGCGCCGCACCCCGAAGCGGGAACACGGCAGGTTGTATGGCGTCTCTCAAGAGGTATTCGATCGGAGTCTTGTGGCCTATGGAACGACGCTACGATGGGTATTGAACCATCAACCGGCGACGCTGGCCGTGGCAGTGGGCACGTTGATCCTCACCCTGTTGTTCTATGTCGTCGTGCCCAAGGGGTTCTTCCCTAGTCAGGACACGGGTGTGATTCTGGGAATCTCCGAAGCCCCTCAATCGATCTCGTTCCCGGCAATGGTCGAACGACAGCAGGCGTTGGCGGCCATGATCCTGACCGACCCCGCCGTCGCCAGTCTTTCCTCGTTCATCGGGGTGGATGGAACGAACAGTACTCTTAACAGCGGGCGTATCCAGATCAACTTAAAGTCGCTCGATGAGCGGAAGATCGGTGCCAACGAAGTCATCCACCGACTGCAATCGCAACTGACGAAGGTCAATGGGATCAGCGTATTCCTCCAGCCGGTGCAGGATCTTACGGTGGAGGATCGCGTGAGCCGGACGCAGTATCAGTACACCCTTGAGGGTGCGGATCCCGAGGAGCTGAACCGGTGGGCGCCAAAGCTCGTCGAGGTCTTGCAGACGCTTCCCGAGCTACGCGACGTGAGCAGCGATCAACAGGATCAGGGGTTGGCGTCCATGCTCGTCATCGACCGCAGCACGGCGTCGCGCATGGGCATTACCCCACAAGTCATTGTCGATACGCTCTACGACGCGTTTGGCCAGCGGCAGGTATCGACGATGTTCACTCAGTTGAATCAATATCGTGTCGTGCTGGAGGTGATGCCTGAGTTTCAACGGGGGCCACTGGCGTTGCAGTTCCTTGATGTCCGCTCTCTCAGCGGAGGCCAGGTGCCCTTGAATGTGTTCACCCAGGTCACGGAAACACCGACTCCGCTTGTGGTGAGCCGTCAGGGGCAGTTCCCTGCCGTCACGGTTTCGTTCAATCTTGCGTCTGGCGTCTCACTCGGCGACGCAGTCAAGGCAATCGAGCGGACCACTCAGGAGATCGATCTGCCGACCAGCATCCGGGGAAGTTTTCAGGGCACCGCGCAAGCCTTTCAAGCCTCACTGGAGAACCAACCGTGGCTGATTCTCGCCGCGTTGATTACTGTGTACATCGTGCTCGGGATTTTGTACGAAAGCTATATTCATCCTCTGACAATTCTCTCCACGCTGCCGTCCGCGGGAGCGGGAGCGCTTCTCGCGCTGATGCTCCTCCGGACCGAGTTCGGCATGATTGCGCTGATCGGCGTGGTGCTCCTGATCGGCATCGTCAAAAAGAACGCCATTATGATGATCGACTTTGCGCTGGAGGCGGTGCGCCAGGAAGGGAAAGGACCGGAGGAAGCGATCTATGAAGCCTGTCTGCTCCGATTCCGGCCGATCATGATGACGACGATGGCGGCCTTGCTTGGTGCGTTGCCGCTGGCCATGAGTATGGGTGTCGGATCGGAATTGCGGCGACCGCTCGGCATTGCCATCGTCGGCGGGTTGATCGTCAGCCAAATACTGACGCTCTACACGACACCGGTGGTGTACCTCGCATTCGACCGATTGGCGAAACGGATGGGAGAGCGCCGATCCCCGACAGCGAGTCATGAAGCCGTCGAGGCAGGCTCGGCATGAACATCTCGGCTATATTTATTCATCGTCCAGTCGCCACCACGTTGTTGACGATCGGCGTCACGCTCATCGGAGTGGTGACTTTTAGATTGCTTCCCGTGGCCGCCCTCCCGGAGGTGGAATTTCCCACGATCAACGTCTCGGCGAATCTGCCGGGTGCCAGCCCCGAGACCATGGCAACCTCAGTCGCGGCTCCATTGGAGCGTCAGTTCACTCGCATCGCGGGCGTGACCGAGATGACCTCCTACAGCACGCTCGGGTCTACGAGCGTCACCTTACAGTTTGAGTTAAGCCGCGATATCGACGGCGCCGCTCGTGACGTCCAAGCGGCGATCAACGCGGCACGTGCTGATCTTCCGACGATTCTTCCGAGCAGTCCAAAGTACCGCAAGGTCAATCCGGCTGATGCCCCGGTGCTCATCCTCGCTGTGACATCGGAGATCGTCGGCCGGGGCAAGATGTACGACGCCGCGTCGAGCATTCTGCAGCAGAAGCTCTCGCAGATCGAAGGAGTGGGCCAGGTGAACGTCGGAGGCGGCTCGCTTCCAGCCGTTCGTGTCGAACTCAACCCCACCGCGCTGAATAAGTATGGGATCGGACTGGGCGACGTTCGCAGAATGCTGAGCACCACCAACGTGAACCGACCGAAAGGTCAACTGACGGACGGAACCCGCACCTGGGAGATCAAGTCCAACGATCAACTCCATACTGCTGAGGACTACCTGCCGTTGGTCGTGGCGTACCGGGAGGGCCGGGCGGTGCGGTTGGCTGATGTCGCAACCGTCGAGAATTCGATCGAAGATCTGCGGGCCATGGGAACGGCAAACGGCAAACCGGCAGTGCTCGTCATTGTGTATCGACAGCCGGGGGCGAACATCATCGAGACGGTGGATCGTGTCCGCGCATTGCTCCCGCACCTGGAAGCCTCCATTCCCGGAAGCATGACGCTTTCGGTGGTGATGGACAGGACGCCGGTCATCCGCGCCTCACTGCACGACGTCGAACGGACCCTCGCCCTTTCCGTGGCCCTCGTCATCCTGGTCGTATTCATGTTCCTTCGGAGCGCGCGCGCAACCCTGATCCCCATCGTCGCGGTGCCGGTCTCGCTGATCTCGACGTTCGGCGTCATGTACATCTGCGGGTACAGTCTGGATAATCTTTCGCTCATGGCGCTCACGATTGCGACAGGCTTCGTCGTGGACGATGCGATCGTCGTCCTGGAAAATATCAGCCGGTATCGTGAACAAGGAATCCCACCGCTCCAAGCGGCATTGCGAGGAGCGAAAGAGATCACCTTCACCGTACTCTCGATGAGCTGCTCGCTCGTGGCGGTGTTCCTCCCTATTTTATTGATGGGTGGAATGGTCGGACGGTTGTTCCGAGAATTTGCGGTGACGCTCTCCGTGGCTATCCTCGTCTCGCTCGTAGTGTCGCTCACCACGACGCCCATGATGTGTGCCCTGCTGCTCAAACCGGAGCAGCGCAGATCTCATGGATTGTGGTACCGGATGAACGAGCGGATCTTCGAACGGATGCGCGGCGCCTACGCGATGAGCCTGACTTGGGTACTGAGGCATCCACGCAGCATGCTTGCAGTCACGCTGGCTACGATGGGCATCAGCATCTACCTCTACGTCATCGTTCCCAAAGGATTTTTCCCTCAGCAGGACACGGGTCGCCTCAGCGGCAATATCCAGGCGTCACAGGACATTTCATTTCAAGCCATGCGCCAGAAACTTACCGAGGTGGTTGAGATCATCCAACGCGATCCTGCCGTAGAGAATGTGATGGGATTCACCGGGGGCGGGGGAGGGAGTACGACCAATACCGGACGTATGTTCATCTCCTTGAAGCCGCTCCAAGAGCGACAGCTCAGCGCCGATCAAGTGATCGCCAGGCTGCGCGGCAAACTTGCCAAGGTGCCGGGCGCGCCGACCTATCTGCAGGCGGTGCAAGACTTGCGGATCGGCGGGCGTGGGAGCAGCGCGCAATATCAGTACACTCTGCAGGGGGTCGATCTCGTTGAACTCAGTACTTGGGCACCGAGGGTTGAGCGCCAGTTGCGCACCCTACCGCAGATCGTGGACGTGAACAGCGATCAACAAGACAGGGGTGTGCAATCGTTGGTCGTATTCGACCGAAGCACCGCCTCGCGGCTGGGCCTCAGCCCGCAGCTCATTGACGACACCCTCTACGACGCCTTCGGTCAGCGGCAGGTCTCGATCATGTATACCGCACTCAACCAATATCACGTCGTGATGGAAGTCGCGCCGCGGTTTTGGCAGAGTTCCGCCGCGCTGAACGATCTCTATGTGCGATCGCCGGCTGGAATGCAGGTGCCGTTGAGCACGGTGGCTCACTATGAACCCAGCTCAACACTCTTATCCGTCAATCATCAGGGGCAGTTTCCGGGCATCACTCTGTCGTTCAATATAGCGCCGGGTGCTTCGCTCAGCGAGGTCGTGCAGGCGATTGAGACTTCCATGCGGGACATCGGCCTGCCCGGCAGCATTCGGGGCAGTTTCCAAGGCACGGCTAAGGCGTTCCAAGCCTCATTGAAAAATCAGCCGCTGCTGATCCTTGCGGCATTGATCACAGTTTATATTGTGTTAGGAATCCTCTATGAGAGCTATGTTCACCCGCTCACGATTCTGTCCACGATTCCGTCCGCAGGAGTCGGGGCACTGCTCGCACTTCTGTTCTTCAAAACTGAACTGAGCATGATCGCGTTCATCGGCATCATTCTCCTGATCGGCATTGTGAAAAAGAATGCCATTATGATGATCGATTTTGCGTTGGAGGCGGAGCGGAAAGAAAACAAACCTCCGGAGGAGGCGATCTATGAAGCCTGCCTGATGCGTTTCCGGCCGATCATGATGACCACAATGGCGGCGTTGCTGGGAGCGCTCCCCCTGGCTATCGGATTTGGGGTGGGATCAGAGTTACGGCGTCCACTCGGCATTGCCATTGTAGGCGGCCTGCTAGTCAGCCAACTGCTCACGCTGTACACGACACCGATCGTCTATCTCTACCTCGATCGTGTAAGACTGTGGTTCCACTCCTCGACCGAAACGAAGTACGCAAGTCAGGGTGTTCTACCTCACTTGTGAGACTGCAATAATTGGCTTGAGAAACGCGTTGCCGCCAAAGGGCCCCAGGGTCAGGGTAGAGGCATGTGGGTGCCAAGCTCTTGACTAATCAAAAGTTCTTGATGTAACTTCTTTTCATGCTTCA
Organism: uncultured Nitrospira sp.; assembly: GCA_964570915.1. GTDB lineage: Bacteria > Nitrospirota > Nitrospiria > Nitrospirales > Nitrospiraceae > Nitrospira_D. Next base: position 5,601 of record CAZNBG010000079.1, read on the forward strand.
CACAATTTTTGATGTAGAAACTGCAGCGACTGTGTTTCATGCGCTTTCGGATGAAACCCGGCTAGAAATACTGGATCGTCTCCGAGACGGTGAGCGTTGCGTCTGTGAACTGACCGAAGTGTTGAAGGCTGCGCAGTCCCGTCTGTCTTTCCATTTACGAGTGCTTAAAGAGGCAGGCCTCATTCGGGATCGTGCTGAAGGACGGTGGATGTACTACGCACTGAACGAACAGGCCCTCGACGAGGCGGAAGAGTTGATTCGCACGCTCAAGAAAGCCGCAAAGGAGGCCCGTTCGACTACTCGGTGCTGTTGATTTTTTTTGGCGCTGATTGATCAATAAATCTTGATTTGTGAGCATGCGCACTATGGAATCGGTACTGACCACCACGGCAGTTGAGCCCACAGCCAAGCGACTCAATCTCTTTGAGCGTTACCTGACTGTCTGGGTCGGACTGTGCATGGTGGCCGGGATTGTCCTCGGCCAATCGGCTCCGGCTGCTGTGCAATTCCTGCGCAGCATGGAGTTCGGACAAAGCAGCCACGTCAATTGTCCTATCGCCGTGCTGATTTGGCTGATGATTATCCCGATGATGATGAAGGTGGATTTTACCGCCGTGCGCAATGTCGGCAAGCGACCATGGGGTTTGCTGGTGACCTTATTTGTGAACTGGATTGTCAAACCCTTCTCGATGGCCTTCCTCGCGTGGCTCTTCTTCCGCTTCGTGTTTTCCGCATGGATGACCCCCGCAGACGCTGACCAATATATTGCCGGGGCGATTATCCTGGCGGCGGCTCCCTGTACGGCGATGGTGTTTGTGTGGAGTTATCTCACCGATGGCGACCCGGCGTATACATTGGTGCAAGTGTCGGTGAACGATCTCATCATGCTGGTGCTGTTTGCGCCGTTGGTGGCCTTTTTGGTCAGTGGCGCGTCATCACTACACGTCCCCTATGAAGTGCTATTCTATTCGGTCTTGGCCTTCATCGTCATTCCGCTAACGATCGGCGCTCTGCTGCGGCAGTGGTTCATTCGCAACCACAGCAAGGAATGGTTTGAACAGACCCTTCTTCCCCGCTTTGCCCCCATTACCATTCTCGCGCTCTTAGCGACACTGGTGCTGATCTTTGCGTTTCAGGCTGAGAATATCAGCGGCAAAGCGTGGCATGTGGCGTTGATTGCCATCCCGCTGCTTTTACAGGTGTATTTAAACGCCTCCCTGACCTATGGCCTCATGAAATGGCTGAAGGTGCCCTATGCAGTCGCGGCACCCGGCGCGCTGATCGGAGCCAGCAACTTCTTTGAACTCGCGGTCGCCACTGCGATCGCGTTGTTTGGCGCAGAATCCGGTGCCGCCCTCGTCACCGTGGTCGGGGTCTTGGTCGAGGTCCCGGTGATGCTGTCCGTGTGCGCGGCCTGCAATCGGACACGGGATTGGTTCCCAGCGGAGGCGGTGCGATGAAGAGGAAGGTGCTTTATCTCTGTACCGGGAATTCATGCCGGAGCCAGATGGCAGAAGGATGGCTTCGCCACTTAGCCGGAGAACAGTTCGATGTGGTGAGCGCCGGAACGCATCCCGTCGGCCTTAATCCCTATGCCGTGAAGGTCATGGCTGAGGCGGGCGTGGATATTTCCAACCATGTGTCCGAACAAGTCGATCCCTATCTTCAACAACGCTTCGACTACGTCATCACGGTGTGTGACCATGCACAAGAAGCCTGCCCGACGTTCCCCGGTGCGTCTCATTTACTGCACTGGAGTTTCGAGGACCCGGCCAAGGCAGAGGGCACCTACGAACAGCGGCTAATCGTCTTTCGCAAAAGCCGCGATGAGATTGCCGATCGGGTTCGCATGTTTATCTCAGAAAGCCGGGCGTGAGGATTGCGAGACAAATCAAAGGAGGGACCTAACATGAAATGGTTTCACGTTCACATTGGAGTTGAAAAGCTCGAAGAATCCATTTGTTTTTACAGCGCCCTGTTTGGAGCGGAACCGGTGAAAAGAAAACCCGATTATGCCAAGTGGCTCCTGGAAGATCCTCGTGTGAACTTCGCCATCTCAACCCGTGCCCTCAAGAATGGCGTAGATCATCTCGGTATTCAGGTTGAAGAAGAGGGGGAACTCACGGAGATTCGCCAGCGTTTGGCCAGTGCTGAAGTCTCCCTGTTCGATGAAGGGGAAACGGTGTGCTGCTACGCCAAATCCGATAAGTCTTGGGTACAAGATCCATCGGGCACGCCTTGGGAAGCCTACAAGACGATGGAAGACGCGCAAGTATTCGGGAAGGACAGGGAAGCCGCGCAGGGAGCCTGCTGCACTCCTGACATGCCGGTCATGATGGTTATGTCGGAGCGCCATGAGCCATCGTAGAAGTAAGCAGGGTCGTGCGCTAAATAACGCTTGCCCCTGTTGTTGTGCGGCAGCTACCATCTAAATCCACTGCTCAATGGCCTCAACAGGAGGCGGTATGCTTCACCCATCAGAATTGCGAAGCGTCGAACACGACATCAATGCCATCGCGCAACAGTTTTCGTTGCCCATCTCAGAAGTGCACGACATTGTTTGGAACGAGATTCACTCTCTGGAACAGCGAGCACGGATTCGTGATTTTATTCCACTGCTTGCGGCGAAAGAAGTGAAAGCCGTGCTTCGAACAAGCCAACCGCACTGACAATCACACGTATCGTTTTCTCCACTCCCACGGCGGTACCGGCGCCGTGGTCTGCCCGTAAGCCGCGCTTGGTTCCTCGTGCCTCATGAAAAAATCTTCATGAGGTATTCATGAGCTTTTCATGCGAATGAAGTAGGACGTACAGCCTTATAAAAGGTGACCTCACCGGTCTTTGCAGCACCCGTCGGGTTCCGCAGCCTCAAGAGGCTCGTGAACTTGCTGGATGATTGAGATCAGAAGGGATGTATGATCCGACTCAATCTCGTTGACCATTCCTTCCACCACGGCACATTACCTGTGCAAGAGGCGTTATCAGTATCCCGCCCATCCCGTCCCTGGGACTTGTTTCAACGTCTGCGGTCGCGGCGGCAGAGGAAACTTTCTGCATTGCGATCCAGTGGCACTCGGCTGGCACAAGGGTTGTTGAAGCGGCTAGGGGCTGAACGCAATCGTATTGGGATCGGCGACAAGCGCGAAAGATTGCGTCAAGAGGGCATTGTCAGCGCAAGCAGAAGCAGTTACGCAGGACCGAGCAAGCCCGGAATCAGCAGCAGCATCGTAAGAGAGTCGAACAGCTATTCCCCGGCTCAAAAGTAACGATCAAGCCCGACACCTGCATCGGTGAACAGGTGGACAGGGTGAGACGGAGCCGCGGGCATTCATCGACTTCCCTCCCGCCATTCCCACGGCGACACCGGGGCCGGATCAATCCATAAGCATTTCTTTGTGTCCCGTAGCCGCCTGCTCCAGCTTCTCTAGTTCTTTATCCCGTGGCGCATGCTTCCGATACCACCAGCACCAGTCCTCGATCGACATGGACTCGCGTTTGGAACATTCGGTGCTTATGGGGTAAGCACACCGTATTACTGTCCGTTCAACTTAGGGATGCGGGTGAGGTCACTTTCTGAGAAAACTCCGTTCATCTGCTCCCTTGCTGAGGCGACATTAGTCCGATCAGGTTTGTTTCCCTTGAAGAGCTTGACAATGGCCCAAGCAGAATAGGCTAGGCCGTTAGATTTAGTACCAAGGACAGCGTGTTTCTCGGTCTTGCCGTCAAGGATTTCAAAATAATCGAATCCCTGTTCAAGAGTGAACTCGGCACATCGACGCTCCACGTATCTATGAACATTCCAAGATGATGTATACGCATTGCCTTCAAAGGAGATGCGAGCGGTGTCATTGCCAAGGAGTTGATCAGAATATCCACCTCGAGATGCAAATCCTTCTCGCTTCTGATATGGCGCAGCACATCCCCCGGCAAGGAAGGCCATCGGGAGCAGGAGTATTCGGATGATCCAGTGGTTCATGTTTCCTCTCTGCCAATTCATTTACTGGAAGCAATTCGATCCTTCACTTGGCAGGATAACGGCAAACGAACCGATTCCACGACTTGCACCGGGAGAATGCGAAAGAACCGCCAGCCGGTACAGGACAGGTTTCACACGCTGTCAATAACCTTCAAAGTTCCCGACGTGGTAGACGAGCGGGCAACATAAAGCAATACGACAATAGGGACGGATTGTGAAGGACAAGGGAGGCTCCCAGAGAGGCCAATTCTAGATGGGTCGTGAAGGATTTCCCAGATCCGAAGATGGAAAGTCGCAGTCTCCTTGCAAGAGCGGCTATATCCAGTTACTCGGAAGCCCGTCACCGAGGACAAGCTCCGGCGCGCCTACCCACAGCGGATGCTCAACAACCGGAAGGCCTTCGAGGCGATCGTTAACGAATAAAGGAAGGAGCAGGAGCTTTTGATAGAGCAATCAGAATGCCGGCGGGGCTGCGTCGATCATGCCCGTGGTTTTCACTCCTGAACTGGTTGTTTCAAGTCGGAAGCAGTCGGACATTCGCAGGAAGCCTTCA
>CAZNBG010000080.1:0-7259 GCA_964570915.1 uncultured Nitrospira sp.
CACCACCCCCGCACAGTCCGGGCAACTGATCATGGTCGGGCCTGACGTCACCATGCATCAGCATGCGATGGGAGGCCAACACGAAACGACTGGTGAATCCCTGAGCGGCTCGGCTGGGGAGTGCACGGTCAACCGGAGGGAGAGGACCCTGGTGCTGTCACGCAGAGAGCATATTCAAGCGTTCGAACGCCTGTTGCCTGGCATGTGATTCCGTCTGACTGGCCAGCGTCGAGAGCCATTGCATGCTTTGTTCGACCGCCTGAAGCGTCATGTGCGCAGACGCCAAAGTGGACTGGATGATCGATAGTACGTGTTGAAAGGCTTCATCCCCTCGCCAGTCGCCGGGGTAGGTTGCCATGTGCTGACGATAGGCTTCGACGACCTGTTCACGACGCGCGAGGTAGGCTTTGAGTCTACTCTGCCATAAGGCCAGGCGGATCGTGCGGACGGCCTGCTCCGGGTTTAGCGGGCGGGTGAGGAGATCAAAGGCGCCTCGGTCGAGGATCCGACCGGCTGGCATTTTCTCGGAGGCGCTGGCTGTCACCACAAACGGCACAGAGGACCCGAGCACCTGGGCACTATTGAAGAAAAAGCAATGATTCCTCTCCGCCAAGCGGGCCCCACTGATGATGAGCTGATAGGAAGGGGTATTCACCATCTTGCTCACGGCACTGCCCGGAGAGGTACAGTGATCCACCTCCAAGTCGAGCCGGCGGTCATGGGCGAGCTGGATGAGAGGTTCAATGGCCGATACAGTGTCTTCGGCGATGAGGACTCGGGGAATCCAGCCAGAGGTGAGAATAGGAGAAGAGGTGGTAACCAATTACTTTGCCTCCTGACGACTCAGCGGTGAAAAATTCTGAGTTCGCAAGGTCTGTAAACCAGGTGAACCTCTGTCTCACAAACGTCCCGTCACTAGTAGAATCACCAACACAAGGACGACGAGACCAATGCCTCCGCTGGGATAGTAGCCCCAATTGGCACTATAGGGCCAGGTCGGTAACGCTCCTAGAAGAATCAGGACGAGAACGATGACAAGAATAGTACTCATTGACGCCTCTCTCTTGTCTCTTGTTCAGACCATCGCTTCACATCGCTAGGTAGAATCACTCTAGCTGATATCTAATAATGAAGTGCCTGGATGTTCCCCTAGCCTCCTATTACGTATCTCGATAGTCTGTTGCCGCGTCTTATCAACATCGCTCGGTCATTGAGGTTTACCTCTCGATTGCTCGATATCTTTCGGTTCCCCGGATCTGGCAGCACGGGCACGCCCGGCAGTATGGGGCAACCTGGAGCAGTCGGCGTACCTGCTATGGGCTCGCCAGGTGGGACAGGCTCATCGAATGGCATGGGATCTGGTGGAGGTATGGGATCATCCGGTGGCGCGGGAGGAGGCGGGAAGTGAGCCCGCTGATGAAGGGTCCGGCAAGTCCGTCTTTTTTAATAGCTGTCGAGGCGATCTTTTTTGGAGGAGTCAGTGGTGACTTTGTGCGGCTTCTGATGAGAAGGCTCGGTCTGGTTCATGAGTTGGAGTGTCTTGTTGGCAAACCAGGCCCTCCAGTCCAGTTTCGCGAATAGAACAACCAGCGCGAGCATGAGCGCTTGCGTAACGACAAAATACCCCCCGAGATAGGCAAGGACCGATTCAGCGTCGAAAACGGCCTTCTGCGCGACCTCCATAGCCATGCCTACCCAAAGACTATAGATCAGAAAGCGGCCTAAGAAGGATGCAGCAGCCACCGGGGCCAGAGGCAAAGAAGTGAGTCCATAGGCGATAAACAGCGTGTTCGATGGCAATGGGCTGCAGGTATAAGTGAGAACGGCACCGAACGTCATCGCGCGGTGTTTTTCCAGTCGGTCTTTCACAACATCAATATTCGATTTGGTGCGGGTGCTCAACCAGTGTTGCCTGACCAGAATAAATGCCAGTTTCGCAAGTGCCAGTCTCCCGGCGGTGGCCGCTGTGGCAGCCACGAGCGCGGTGAGCAAAGGATTCGCATCGGGTCTGGACACGGCAATCGCCGACACCACCATCCAAGTCGGTGGGGCAAAGGCAGGCAGACTATTAAGCACAAAGATGATCGCAAAGAGAGACAGGGTCGTCATCGTTCCAATGATAGCGCACTATGTCTTCAGAAGATGAGAGCATTCTGAGCGCGCATCAGAGTATTCTCTCGAGAGAACGTTCCTTTGAGTTGCCTTTTAGAGGCCAGCCGCCCTGGTTCATGTATGGTTGATAGATGGAGACGGTCAATGCGAATTGCCAGTTCATGCGGATAGGCCTGGATATGACGGTAGAAATTGGAAGACACGCATTCTCGCTGCGCCAGGAGTTGCAGAACCGCGCTTGCCAGAGCGCAAGCCGGATACTGCTGAGCGCCTCGACCTCGTCCACTGGTTTGGCGATCACATCAAAGGCTTCTCGGGTGAGCAGAAGATCGCGAGCCATTATGAGGTCGGTCTCAGTGGCGGTGATAATGACCGGCGAAAGGAGTTGGTGTTTCTGTAATCGATGGAGAAGAAACGGCTCGGTCCGGATCAGATAGGGTGCGGCGATGATGGTTGAAAACCTGCTGTGCGAGAACTTGTGAGCCGTTTCCTGAACAGAGGTGGCCACCTCGATCTGGATGCTTGGGAAATGACCCGTCAGGAGGCGTGGCATCCCATGAAGGACCGAGGGATCAGTTTCGGCAATGAGAATTGAGCCCGATTCCATCATGACTGGTTCCACACCTCATCTACAGACCGTAGAACGATGGCCTGGATGGCCGTACTAGGAAAACGCATAGGGGGTAGGAAGATTCACGATGAAAAAACAATAGAGAGGCAGAGCGTGACAGTGGTGTAAGAGCGCAGGGCAATGCCGAACCACACACCTCGTTCCTCTAGGGAGTCAACTGAATGATTGACCCTGTGAGCACGGAATGGATCGCCTTGTACAAGTCCTCCGGCGGAGTCTCCTTCGTCAGGTAGGCGGCGGCTCCGGCGGCTTTCATGTCGTGAGCGACGGCGCCGCTGGGATACACCGAGAGTCCGATGATGATGACCTGGGGGAGCGTCGTCTTGATCCATCGCGTCGCGTCGATGCCATTCATTCGAGGCATATGGACATCCATGAGGATGACATCTGGCTGTAATTGTTGCGCCAGCGCGCAAGCCAACTCTCCATTCTCCGCTTCGCCAACGACCATGAATTCACCAGGGGCATTGAGCAGACTCCGCAACTCATGACGGATCAGTCGATGGTTCTCGACCACCAGCACGCGAACAGGATCGGGCGTAGGCCCTTTGTCACTTTCGGAATTTGTCGTTCGTTCCATTTTCATAGAACCCTGGACCGACTGAGAAACGGTCAGTCTTTAGCCACTTCTGTACGCTGATGTAGGAGAGACAGGCAGGGCCGCCTCGCTCTTATTGTTAAGAAAAGCGGCCCTAGAGGAGCTAGGCTTTGGCCAAGGGCTGCTTGCCCCTCGTAAACTTGTTCACCACCGTCTCCTTGCGCTTCATCACTGCTGTCTCCAATTCTTCCCAGTCAATATTGCCTTCCTGAGCCCTGGGGAACATTTCCCCCTCTTCCTCTTCGATATGATGCTTGACCAGCTCACCCAAGACTTTGAACTTGGCCTGAAAGGTTTCATCCTTCGGTTTGAGTTTCTTGAGTTCCTTGATGAGAACGTGAACCAGATGGTGCTCTTCGATCGCTTCGTTCATCTTGTCATCTTCGTCGATGGCTTCTCGAATGGCTGGGTAGATGAGCGTCTCTTCTAAATCGGCATGGACTTCGAGTTCCATGATGACGGTGGCGGCGATGTCGGCTTGCTCTTTGCCCTCTGCCGATGCGAATTCTTCGAACAGCCCTTTCACTTTTTCATGATCCTCTTTCAACATCTCGATCACACCGGTTGTGCCTCCTGCTTGGCTTGTCATCGTGTCTCCTCTCGATTCATTTAATAAATTATTGTCTAGGACGTGTCTGGCGCTGAACGGATTGAGCGGCTTCTAGATGGCCTAGGAATTCCGACCGTGATTCTTGGAGAAAGCGTTGGAATTGCGGGTCACTCACCGAATCAGCCCTGTCCGTAACGAGGTCCACAGATTGCTGATGCATGTTAATCTCGTATGACATGTATGTCTTATCGAAGGTCGGACCTGCATTATCCCGGAGATGTTCCATGGCCTTCTGATACGTGTTTTTCAAACTTGAGGCAAGCGCCGGTTTGTGGAGCTCCATTCGGATCCGCTGGTTGTCTTGTAAGCTGCATGCGTGCTGTTTACCGCAACCTTTCCCATCAATGCTCATGAGGAAGGGAACAGGCGACCGCGTCCCTGTCGTCCCTCTTAGTCCCTCTGTCTATTTCTTCTCCTGCTTCTCTTCCTTCGTGAAAGGAATCTCGTAAAACTCATAAATCAGCACCTGCTGTTGCTGGTCGCTGAAATCAGGCCAATGATTCTTGTCAAAGCCCGGTGCCTTTTTGAGATCCCTTTTGCTGACATCCAACACAATCTTTTTTCCAGTGGCATTGAACGTGATCGCCTCCCAGGGAACAACGAAATATTTATCCTTGATGCCGAGAAACCCTCCAAAGTCTAGGACGGCATACTGGATATCCCCTTCGACGGGATCGAGGACCAGATCCTTAATCGTGCCCAAGCTCTTGTCATCCGTGCCCTCCACTTTCATTCCAATCACATCGCTGGCTTTCAGCACTCCAGTTTTGTCGCGGGCGTCGACCGCTGTACTCGTCATGACGACCGCAACTAGTAGACTTATGATGAGATGGTGCCACTGCCACAACGGAGATCGTTTCCTCATAGCGTCCTCCATATTCCAAATTGTTCGTCTTGCATCATGTAGGATTTCCTCAGTAGGGCTACTAGGAAAAGCCAGAGTGTCTGGGACATGCGCTGGAGTGTCTTGGTGAGGAGGTCCCCGTACCTCTACAACGAAAGCCCTGATCTGGTGAACAAAAGCGATGCAAGGGGAAGCCATGGGCCCATCTGATGCGCTCGTCAACAATCGATCGGAAGGAATGCGCTGCTGTCGATTCAGGCGGGTGAAAACGTTGCGGTCCAATCATAAACTAGTGATATCGTCAGCTTTGAATCGTCCTCCTTTCTAGTAAGCTTTCGTAAAGAGTAGCCGCGTCCCATAAGAGGAGTCCTCACCTGCGGGACTATTCGGCGACTAAGGGCGCCATTGTCTCCTTCACCCGGTCCTTGGCCCTGTCTGAGAAAAGATTCGAGTCAACGCCGTGGCTCCTGGTCCGATCTGGACCCCATTGATCCCTTCAACCTTCCCCTCGGATAACGTCGCGACATTCGGATCGGACGTTCCTCTGAACCGTGCTGGCCAGCCGGGAGAAGTCGCTCCTTGCTATGTGTTCTTAGCCTCGCCAGAGGCTTCCTACATGACTGGACAGGTGCTCCATCCAAATGGTGGAACCGTGATCAATGGGTAATCGGTTGTGAATGTTCAGTCCGTCCGATCCACATTGGTGAGACCGTGGAAGCCACAGTGGACTCGTCCGGAACATTGACTCAGATTACATCTACGAAACGGTGACTCAGTGGTGGCTCGATAGGCCTGTTACCGATTCGTAGACCAAGACCTTGGCTGACAATCGGCGTGATCGCCAATACTTGGCAAGAGGGACAAGGAGCATGACGATGTAAACCTTAACCGAATCTGAGGCATTCTCCCAGTACCAGCCGAGACATCAAGACGATAGGATGGGATCGGAACAGCACACCGGAAACAGTGTGCACCGGTAACGGAAACGCTATCGAACACATGATGTAACAATTGCGCTGTTCGTTGAGGGCTCCGTTCTTAAAAGAGGACGGAGCTTTTCTTTTTGAGAGGTGTAGGCCTCATCTGCCAAGAAGCCATTGCCAATTACGATTGAGATGCGTGCTGAACTGTTTATCCTTGTGTATTTAATTGCGTGGGGGGTTGTTCTGTATATGACTTTCTTGCTGTTCGGTTAGCAAGGTGAAGGAACGGAAGTCACGCGTCCATGTGATTGTGATCACTCAGTGTGGGCTTTCTCCAAACAGTTCGCCTCTGCACCGTCCGGGTTCCGGAACTATTGCAGTATGAGGTCCCTCCATTTGGCTGGCTGCATCGACCGGGTTACCGTGTCCGGTAACTCACACTGATCGCTCACGAGGCCTGTGATGACTCGAGTTCGCTCAACCGTGCCCGGGAATTAACAATCGTTTTGGCCGTGACCAGGGCTGCCACCCTGGCCTCATTGGGCGAATGAAACGTACCCTCGGGATAGCCTCTCGTGGACGGCGACAGGGTGTGTTCCAACTCAATAATGACGTATTCGCAGACCCATGTCCCGGCATCGTGCCGACTAGGAGTCAACACAATCTGGCGGCCTTTATAGTTTTCCACTGTTGGACAGCCGTTAGGATCACAATTCATCAGTATCCTCCTTAGGATGAGCGACCCAGTCTAGCTTCACCACGCTCACTAGTTATCCAAGAAGGTGGATGAAAAGTCTACTGGGGGACGCACTAGGTAATGCCAGCTTTTAGATATGACGGCAGAGATAGAATGGCGGCAGGAACGCTACGAAGGATTTTTCTCTTCGACAGTGATGTCCCTATACTTCGAAACCTGAATTCGCTTGCCGGGATTCTGAAGAACCTTCTTGATGACCTTCTCTTCCACGAATCGCCGCAACTCGTCGATGGAAATGCAATCGGCTAAAAACTCCTCGTTCATGACGAGGTGCCAGGACACCTTGCCGACGCCATTGTTAAAGATAAACATCGGTCTGATAACCTGACTGAACTTCACATCGACGAATTGCTTTTCGAGGCAGTCCCGTATGGTCTGAACGGTTATCGGGTCAATTCCACATTGACCATTGTCCACGGATTCCTCCATCACCTAGTGCTTTGGTACTGACGTGCGGTTCCGCTTGCTGCTTGCGGTGAGTTCTGATCATTCCGCTTTCGCAGCAGCCCTTTCTTTTCGAGGTCGCAACGACAATGGGGCAGATCATGACGCGAGGAAATCTTCCAGTGCCGCTGATCGCGGGGAAGACGCTACGCGAGATCGAACTCTTTCGTCATCAAGTGGGAAGGTATGCACTTGAACGCCCCGTTCGTGGGCTTGCTGAAGCACGAGGCCGTATAAGTGAAGGGACTTTTGGGTATCGAATATCCATGCCCTGTCATTTAGATAAAAAACTCCGTGCGCTTATTTTAAGTTTCAGACTTTTTGCAAAGTAAAAAAAGAC
>CAZNBG010000080.1:7269-10090 GCA_964570915.1 uncultured Nitrospira sp.
TCTCGACTTTTGCGAAAGCATAAAAGGCTCCCCAATTCTGTTGCTCTTGGGTGCTGTTCTGGTTCGGCAATGGAACAATGACGAGCATGAAAGACATGGTTACCTCTGGTTTCTGCGTGAAGTGTAACACCGTAATAACACCTGACGGAAGACCCCTCCTGCCTTCGACGGCAGCTAGGGGTGCCACATGGAGTCCTCTATGACGAGCCATGTACATCCAGCGCCCCCGTCCTAGCAACACTCCCCGGGGCTTTCTCAAAACGCACTCGTGCCAACAGAGAACTCGTCGCACAAGGGAACCTCCACGACCGGCAATGCAGCGAATATGACCTTAGGTCTTTAGGTGGAGGACCGGCAGGGAACGATGAGAATAGAGCTGCTCCCACGTTTCACATTTCTGGCAGTTTCCAACCCAAGTAGTGACGAGAGGCGTTATGCCGGTGGCTGCTTCCACATAGCACTTCCGGCAGAGGAACCTTATATGAGGTTGGTTCATGCGCAATCCTTCCGTCTGAAAGACTTAAGTATACCCCACAGGGGCGAAATCGTTTGGCGAGGAGCCTGGCGAGAGGAATTGTCGGAATTACGGGTATATAGGGCCTGTGCGTGGCACGGCTCAAGACGGACTGGCGATGCGCCCACAGAACCTGGTGCGTGGTTCTCATCCCTGCCAGAACGACCCCCGAGGCCTTCCCAAAACAAACGTATTGGAGAAGGGAACCCCTCGAGAAAGGAAACTTCGGCTCCAACCCATCCTTTACCAAGGAGGAGTTATGCCCATCGTGATACCGTTCCTGTTTGATTTCACGTCCACTCCGCTTCAAGTCGTCATTGGGATTCAAACCTGCACCGGCGTCGATACCCCCATCACTAAACTGCTGGGTATCCCAAAGACACTTCGGGCCATCCTCAAGTGCCTTGATTGTTGTGGCGGCCAAGACAAGGAAATTCGGGAGTGCGTGGACAAGAATTGCGCCCTTTATCCCTACCGAATGGGGCGGTATCCGAAGGCCCTCTCTATCCTAGCTGCAGCACGTTCATCTGGGCGGGATCTCCCCCCCACAGTCAACCACCCTTCATACAGCATGACGATCTAGAAACAACGCGCCCAAAACGGTGCATATCCTAGATAGGGTTTAGTCGATCATCAGCTCAGCGTCTCAATGATCGCTGGTTGGTGACATCATTCCCCAGAAGGATGGCTCAACTACCTACTGATGCAGGATTGGATCTCGCCAGGGGTAAGACACTATGGGGCTCTATGGAACGGCTTATCGGTTCGACCCCATCTGCCTTGAAGGGAGGCCGCGATGTTCAAGCCACTCGACCACGGCAATGAGATCTGCAGGGGGTATGAGATAAACTGGATCGATAGGGGTGTGCGGTTCACTATCCTGGTAGCAGGAGGCATGCTGCTGTGGCTGATGCTCTCGCTCGCGGGTTGTGCTTCGCCACAGAAAGAATACGTTGTGGATTATACCCGCGGGAACGATGTGACAGCCCAAGGCTCACGTGAGCGGCCATGCCAGACTGAGGTGCAATGCCAGCGACTGGCTGACCGGCACGGAGTGCGTTCGTATTGGATGGTGTATCAATGAAGAACGCACCATGGAGGGCGCTGGAATGCAGAACGTAACCCATCGTGGCGATCCCTCCGATTTTCGCACGATCCAGCTCATTCCGTGGCAGGACGTCGATGGAAGCTGGCGTTGCCAGTATAGGATTCTTGAAGGTGGGACGGCAGCGACAGACCAACGAGTAGGATATGCTGAGGGCACATTCGAAACGCTTCCTGAAGCCATAATGGCCGCGAAGCAAGCCGCTCAACGAGTGATCGATTCCCTCCCGCCGCCTAATATCCGATCTCAATGTGCAGGGGTATTGATAGAGAGATCCTACTGACATTGAAAACCAGGCTCGATCATAAAAATTTGATTGGTGCCCCAATCGAGGTGTGAAGGTCAGCGAGACATCCTCGTTAGATACAGTCGTCATCTATCAATAGCCGTCCAATGTCGAGCGCCTTGGCATGGGAGATGCTTTCCATTTCGCGCGTCCACCCACTTCGTCACATTGGCTATAACATTCATGCAGGAGGGTTAATGCACCAACTCATATCGGACTGTGTAGAGCAGATGTCCGATGTCAAAGGGTTTACGGATGGTCTGGCGAGCCCCTAAGAGTCTGGCCATATTGAGCAGGGACCCTTCACCGCCCACGCCTGAGATGGCCACGACCTTGACGTCCAGAAATTCGCGAGTGAGTTCCATGATGAGCTCAAGGCCGTTCAGCTCCGGCATCAGCATATCGACGATGACCAAATCTGCCGGTTTCTGACGGTACACCGACAGCCCCTCTTGGCCGCTGGATGCTTCAATCACGTCATGTCCTGCCGATTGAAGGGCCCTCGACAACAAGGTCCGAATGGGCGCTTCATCATCAATCACGAGGATAGTAGCCATGCAGCCGCTTTTATGAACAGTCTGTTAAAGAAGTGCGTCTCTGGAACCTTACGTGAACGAAGTGGGGGGTTCAATAAAAAGCCCTGATTGTTGCAGGGATTCGTGCGGAGGAGACACCTAGTTTTCTTGACATTGCCCCAAGCAGGTTAAGCGGGTCATAGCCAATCATTCGCGAATGGTGTATTGGACCGCGGCCTCAACCCCGCGCCCTATGCCTTTTCCCAGTATTGCACTCCCGTCAGCCTCAGTACGCTCTAACCAGCACGTTCAAAGAATGTCTGTTGATACAACCAATACGACGCGAGGCGAATATGACTATCCGTGAAGCGAGCATGTATGTCGTGATGGCGAGCGGAATT
>CAZNBG010000081.1:0-10044 GCA_964570915.1 uncultured Nitrospira sp.
CTTGGGAGGTTGCGCGTGTTTCAGTACGCGATACTCGCGCTGCTCCTGGTACCTATGTATGCGCTGAACGAATACTTGGTGTTGGATAATGGCTCGGGGCTTACGAAGGGGTTTCAAGATTCCGCTGGATCGATTGTCATCCATGCGTTCGGCGCGTATTTCGGGCTCGCTGCATCTCTGGTCATTACGACCGCCCAACAGCGCAGCCAGCCGATCGAATCCGATCCGACATCCGATCGTTTCGGGATGCTGGGATCAATGGTGCTGTGGTTGTTCTGGCCGAGCTTCGCAACGGCGATCGTGCCGTTCGAGCAAATGCCGCAGACCATCGTCAATACGATCCTTGCCCTGAGTGGGGCCACACTCGCCACGTACTTCCTGAGTACCTATTTTCATAAAGGGAAAACGTCGATGGTGGATATGGCCAATGCCGCGTTGGCGGGCGGGGTGTCCATCGGCTCGACCTGCAATCTCGTCGGAGCCGCAGGCGCGTTCACCATCGGTGTCTGCGCTGGTACCCTGTCGGTCATCGGGTACGTGTTCATTCAGCCCATGCTGGAATCCAAGATCAAGCTTGTGGACACCTGCGGCGTGCACAATCTACACGGGATGCCGGGACTCTTAGGCGGACTCACGGCGATCGTCGTGGTCCCCGGCGTTGCCGGCGTACAGCTGACCGGTATTGCTCTAACCCTTATCATCGCATTGATCGGAGGGTTCATTACCGGCGCATTGATCAAAGCGACCGGCACGACCGAACAGGCCTATGAAGACAGCCATGAATTCTCCCATGTACCGGGTCCGGAGAGTGAACGGAAGGTTGAAGAACTGGCGCTCGGAGCCAAAGCTGATATCGAGGCATTGCAGAAGGAACTGCTGGCAAACGGGACACAAATTCGCTCTGGGAGGGAGGAACCTAGGCCGATTGCCTAGCTCAGTATGATCCCTTTTGGCCCTTCAGCACCGAACATCTCGGTCGGTGACGTGTAGAAGGCCCCTGATGCCGTGTTTCTGAGGTGAGGCAACGTGTTGCTCATCCGTTGCCTCACCGGAGCACACCGAGCAGAAACCACGATCGGAATAATCCGATCAGGTTTATCTCTCTGCAGAAACCACCACGCCGACTTTGGAATCGTCCATTTCTAGCGGATACGCCAACTCGCGCCAGGCGTCGATGCCGCCCACGAGCGGACGGACACGGGCAATCCCCTTTCGTTTCAGCATCAATGCCATCCTCGCGGAGGTTGCTTCGTTTGGACAGGCACAGAACAAAATGACGTCCCGATCCCGTGGGATATCGTCGTGGCGCTGCTCAAGCTCTTCAGCAGAGATGCGGAGGGCGCCCGGGATCGTGTAGGGGTCGGCCACATGGTCTTCGATGCCTCGGAGATCCACGACAGACAACGGATGGCCATCGTCCATGAGTTGTTTGAGCTCGGCGGCGCTGATGCGAGCCACGCGCAGCTCCCGCAGCAGGTTTTGCCGGTGGAAATATTTATAGAGCATATACCCGCCGAGGCTTACAGCGAACAGGATTCCCGCCGTTTTGCCGAGCCGCATGACCTGTTCGGCCAGATAGCCGATCTGCTCGCTTAAGACATAACCCAGAAGAAGAAACAGAAAACTCCAGAGCAGCGATCCGGCGCCATTAAAGAGCAAGAACCGTCCGATTGGGATTTTGAAGAGGCCGGCCAATGCGGGCGCGAGGGTGCTCAACCCCGGGATGAACTTGGACAGGATCAGCGCGCGGAGTCCATGCTTGACGAAGAGATTCTCCGTGCGCCTGACGCAGGCGTCGGGCTCAAGCGCAATCCGGCACAACAGGCTGAGGGTTTGCCGCCCACGATGGAGGCCGAGTTCAAACCAGACCATATCGCCCAGCAGGCAGGCGGCGACCGAGAGGCCGGTCAGCACGGCGAGATGCGCTTCCCCCTCCGCCGCAACGGCGCCGGCGGCGAGCAGGACCGGGACGGCGGGGATTGGAAGGCCGATCTGCTCGGCAAGCACGGTCAGGAACACTACCATCTCGATGTGAGAAAGCAAAAAATCGAGTGCCTGTTGCATGGCGTTAGGCTGGTGCGCCGAGTGCGTGGCGAATGGCGACCGACAACGCGTGCACGTCGTCAGTTCCATCCTGCCGATGACCATTGACAAAGAACGTCGGCGTTCCTGTCACTCCGTGCTGATGGCCTGAGGCCGCGTCCGTGCGGACACGGTCGAGATACCGATGTTGCTGTAGAGCCTCTCCGAACCGAGTTCGATCAAGGTCGAGCTGGTTCGCATAGTCCATGAGATCGCGGTATTCAAGTTCCCATTGGTGAGCAAACAACATGGCATACATCGGCCAAAACGCTCCTTGTGCGGCTGCCGCTTCAGCCGCCTCGGCGGCTTGTACGGCATGAGGATGCTTGTGTGCCAGCGGAAAGTGCCGGAACACGAATCGGAGGTCATGACCGAACTCACGCTGCAGGGCCTGAATAATCTGGATCGCTTGTCGGCTATAGGGGCATTCGAAGTCACCGTATTCCGTGAGCGTGACTCGAGCCCCACCATCCCCTTCTACGTGATCGTGTGCTGTGATGACGAATGCCGGCACATGAACACGTTCCTCGGCCATGGCGCCCCTCCTTAGACATCATCGAGATAGCGCTCGATCATCTTTTCAGCGATGGTCCCTTCGCCGACCCCGGATGCGACCCGCTTGATCGAGCCATGTCGCGCATCACCTGCCACGAAGATTCCCGGCACACTGGTTTCGAATAGGTACGGCACCCGCTCGAGCGGCCAGCTAGGAGGCAAGCAGCCATCCCGCACTAAATCCGGACCGGATAAGATAAACCCATGCTCATCGCGGAGGACGCTTTCCCCTAGCCAGTCGGTATGCGGCTGGGCGCCGATGAGAATGAACAAAGACTGGGCAGGCACCGTACGGCAATCTTTGGTCTTCGTATGCTGGAGAACCAGCGACTCAAGTCGGGATGCCCCTTGGACCTCGGTCACTTCCACGCTGGTTTCGACGACGATGTTCGGCGTTTCCTTGAGGCGTTCGATCAAATAATAGGACATCGTGGCGGTCAGTGAATCGCCGCGGACCAGCATTGTCACCTGCCGGGCATGACGCGCAAAATACACGGCCGCCTGGCCAGCTGAATTTGCGCCGCCGACGATATAGACGTCCTCCCCCTTTGACGCGAACGCTTCTGTCATGCCGGCCCCATAATAGACGCCCGCACCGGTCAGTTGGGCCATTCCCGGTACATTCAGCGTGCGATAGGAGACACCGGTCGTAATGAGGACGGTTTTTCCGCTCAGCTCGCTGCCGTCGGCAAGGGTGACGATCCGCGCAGGTCCGGCCACGCGCATACTCACGGCCTCCTGCGGATTCAGCAGTTCGACGCCGAATCGCTGCGCTTGCGTCAAGGCGCGTCGTGCGAGATCTTGGCCACTGAGGCCGGCCGGGAAGCCCAGATAGTTTTCAATCCGGGAGCTCATGCCGGCCTGTCCACCCGGCGCTTCACGTTCGATGAGCACCGTCTTGAGCCCCTCGGATCCGCCATAGACGGCGGCGGCTAATCCGGCTGGTCCAGCTCCAATGACGATCAAGTCATAGAGCGGTTGTTCGGCTTTCATCCGAAAGCCGACTTTCTCTGCCACCTGGAAGGTGGTTGGATGAATCAGGAACGATCCGTCGGGGAACACGACCACCGGGAGTTGATCCTGGCCCGCGTGGACGGACTGAAGCAGAGGCCCCGTTTCGGCTTCCTTCTCGACATCCAGCCACTGATAGGGGACTTGATTCCTTGCCAAGAATTCCTTGATCTGATGCGTTTGCGGTGACCAACGGTGCCCGAGCACGCGGATCCCTTGGAACGGGGCCTTGAACGAGGCATGCCAGTCATCCAAGAGGTCGTCGATGACCGGATACAAGCGTTCCTCCGGAGGATGCCATGGCTTCAGTAAATAGTAATCGACTTGTGCGTCATTAATGGCTCGAATGGCCGCATCGGTGTCGGCGTAGGCGGTCAGCAAGGCCCGTTTTGCGTTGGGATAGAGCGGGATGGCGTGTGCAAGAAATTCCACGCCGGTCATCCGGGGCATCCGTTGATCCACCAAGAACAGGGCAACGGTCTCATTCCGGAGTTTGAGCTGTTCCAGCGAAGCGAGCGCATCGGCCCCCGACTCGGCTCGGAGCACGCGGTACTGTTCCCCATAGTGGTGGCGGAGGTCGCGCTCGACCGCACGCGAGACCTCGGGGTCGTCATCCACCGTGACGAGAAAGGGTTTCACGGTCAGGCCTTCTCCCTGGGCGGTTCGCTTTGTCCCGATGGGGGCGCCGACGGTTTGCGTATCATCGGCAAGCGGACGAGGAATACCGTGTGGCCCGGTTTCGATTCGAATTCGATCTCTCCTCCATGGCGGTCCGCTACAATGCGATAGCTGATGATCAACCCAAGGCCGGTCCCCTTCCCGACGCCCTTCGTTGTGAAGAACGGTTCAAAGAGGTGAGGCCGAACGTCGTCGGGGATGCCTGGTCCGTTATCGTGGATCTCCACGAGCACTTGATGATCCTCCCGCCGTGTACGGATTCTTACTTCTCCGCGTCCGTTGACCGCATCGGTCGCGTTGTCGATGAGATTCGTCCACACCTGATTCAGCTCGTTTCCGTACGCGGGAATCGCGGGAAGCGAGCGATCGTATTCTCGTTCCAGCGTGACGCTCTTCAGCTTATGGGACAGCATGGTCAGCGTGCTGTCGAGGCCTTCGTGGATATCGATCTCCTGCAGCGGTGCGCGGCCTTCGTACGAATAGGCCTTGACCGCGTTCACCAATTCCGCGATGCGGCTGGTACTTCGTTCGACCTGTTGAGTCAATTCCTGTAGGGACAAGGTCCCTGTCATCCATCTCAATACATCGCCCATCGCCTCTTCGGGAAACTGCTTGCTGATCCCCTCGAGCCACGCTCGGTCCAGTCCCGTGCCGACCAAGATACTGGCAAGTTTCCATGCATCGGCGATGTGGTGCCGTTCAAGCCACGTCAGCACCTCTTCCTCTCGATCGTTCCGGGTCAGTGGATCTAACGGCGTCGTGGAATGAGGGCGTGCGGCAATGTCGCGCTGAATCTGTGCGACCGCTTCGGACTGCGCCGTTGAGAGTTTCCGCTGATTCAGACGACAGGTGAGGGCGGGAAAGCCGCCTGCGACGGTGAGCAGGTCGGCAGCGGCTCGACGTGCCGCCGCAGCCGGATTGTTGAGTTCATGGGCGAGGCCGGCCGCCATGGTCCCAAGTGAGACGAGCTTTTCACGTTGTTGTGAAAACCCCTCAAGCCCTCGGAGTCGCGCCGCCATGGTCCGCAAGATTTCCTTCGCCACCGATGGGCACAGGCGCATCAATGTCCAGAACTGTTCCTTTGAATAGCGCAAGAGTCGGCAAGGGGTTCGTGCCTGACTGTCGACGAAGTACGGGATGTCCAACAATAATGCCACCTCACCGAAAAACTTTCCGGCCGTATGGACCGCCATCACGACTTCTTGACCGCCATAGGTCTTACTGACGCGGATCTCTCCTTCGAGAATCACATAAAAAAACGTGGAGGAATCCCCCTCCCTGACGACGACTTCACCGGCTGGCACAGGTAGCTCCTCGCCCTGTTCCAGGCAGCTATTCTCTTCTGGCGAGAGGCCCGCGAACAACGGAAGTTTCAGGAGGTCAGCTGGATTCATGTGGTTCTCTCGAACCTTCCCACGGGGTGTATCCGAGGAGTGTGACTCCAGTAACGTATGCTGTTACGATCGTCACGTCAATGGACTGAGTCGAGACAAAGGAGATATCAACAGGACGGGGCTGACTAGACTTCACTGGTTTTCTCCTCGTATGGTGCAGTCATCACATCGGAGGACTCATCGATGCCCCATGAAACGTATCCCCGCAGCCCGAAAGCTCTTCTCGGCGGCGTTGCCCACTTGGGGAGATTTATTGACAAGATTCGTCTGCGCAATGCCGGACATCTTCAGGACTACAACTACATCACGGTGGGATTCGATAAATACCTGACCGAGTTTTTGGGTATCGATGCGAAGATATTTGAGCAGCAGGTCTTAGCCGGTGGGACTGATGATGAGTTGCTCGCTTGGGTGAAGGTCAACGGCCGCAAGCTGTCGGACCAAGAAGTTGCGCAATGGTCCCAAGGGCTGCTCGCTTCCGGTCCGAAAGATGAGGCCGCTCACCGGCGGCTTGAAGGCCGCCTGAAGGATATCGCGACCAAGCGTGGTGTGCCGATTGAAGCTCTTCCACCTGTGACAACTTGGACTGATGTCATCGAACTGGATGAAGACCGCGTGTGATGTCTGAGTGCATTCATGCCGGATCCACGCCGTCTTCAACTCCTCGGTCTCATCACGTTCTTCAATGTCCTGCATCTGATCGACCATATTGTCCGTGGGGATGTTCACTGGCCGATCGATGAACAGTTAGTGGGGTTCACCTTGCGGCGACGGGCATCTATCTCATCTCCACCCATCCGCCTGTTTGAGAACGAAACGTTAGATGTCGGGCTGAGGTGCGAACCATCGCGGCGTCATGTGTCTGGTCCACCGCCTGCACCTGCTCACTCGCCGTCCAGCGCACAGTGAAGAATC
Organism: uncultured Nitrospira sp.; assembly: GCA_964570915.1. Classification (GTDB taxonomy): domain Bacteria; phylum Nitrospirota; class Nitrospiria; order Nitrospirales; family Nitrospiraceae; genus Nitrospira_D. Next base: position 6,636 of record CAZNBG010000081.1, read on the forward strand.
CTCCCGTGAAAGCGGAAAAAGCCAGCGCTCGCTCGGAGGTAATGGCGATGACCACATGGCCTCGACCATGCACTTGCTTCACGGTTTCGTTCGGTCCCAGCGCCTCGCTGAACCAATGGCCTCGGCTTTCTTGAAACCCATGAACTCGCCGGTTGGTCTGAACGACGAGCAAGCGCGGCAGCACGTGATGCCGCTCGACCTGCTCTTCGATACCCAATTGCACCTCCGTCCATCGGCGTAAACCGGAAGAAAATCCCAAGAGTCTGCGGGTAGTCTGCGCAAAACCAGCTGGTCCTCGTGCCGCCGTTGCTACGATCGTTTCGTTGACTCCCAATGCTTCCTCAACGGGACTTCCTCCTCCGGGTAGAGCGACGACCCTGTCATTTATGACGGTGACGAGAACGTCGACAGAGCGACCTTCGGCGAAAGCCAGGCCAGGAAAGATAGAAAGAATAAGCGCTAGAATCAGCATGGGGTGGGATGTGCAGAACGTCATCTGCCCTCTTAAAGATAGCGCTGTGTTCGTGTCCTTATTATGCACGAGACAAGGGACAGACCTACGCATCTCTTTGGAAAATCGACCGCACGGAGGGGGCATCTTGGTCCGACCGTCGCGATCTTGTTCTGAGAGCAACAAGGCGGCGATCGCTCGACCAAGTAGCCGGTTCTCATGAGCCGGCCGTTTTTCTTTGTGGAGGTTGGAGTGGGACAGGTCCTACAGTGAGGGCAGTGTCAGCAACTTCTTCATCTCGCAGTGAGCGAGGACAACGTCGGGTGCACGCTGCAGCGCTTCATAGTAGCTCCGCTCGTACCCATCGCCCATTTCCGAGGGGCGAATCAGCGCACGCACTTCGGTCAGCAGCATGGCGACGTCGTCGACCGTCAGCCGCTCGCTCCCGTCCAACAATTCGTCGATGCGGACGACCATGTTGGAAAGCGGATGCAGCCACGTAAACCACGGGTCGTTCATCACCAATTGCAGAAGTTGGCCCGTCGAGTCCACGCGTCCATAGATCCGTTCATAGGTCAGCTGTTCGGCTACGATCAGTGCCTTATGCAAGCCTAACAGACCATGCCGAACATCTGTGAGGGTTCGACGGAGCGGGTTGGTTTCTCGAACATGTGTTTGTCTCGATGAAATAGCCATAGAAATAATTTTACCAGGTCACATAGAGGAATTGGGCTCAGTGTCGGTCCTCATAGGGTTGACGTCTCGATATGTCCCTTATCGGATAGCATGAGCTTGTTCTGTAGTAGGACGAGAGATCATTGTGGAGTTTATCTTCATCTGCCGGATTCTAGGCGTTCCCGTGGAGTTGGATTGGCATGAGACAGGCTGGCGATTGGTGTTAACGTTCAGGGACAGCGGTGGAGGGTGAAACGGAAGCTCGCTGACGGCTCGGATCGCTGGTTAAGGCCTCATCCAAGGAGGTGTTTCTCTGATGGTCTAGGAGACTTCCGTAGAAGGAAAAGAGCTCACCGGTCAATCGAGCCGTCTTGTCGGGGTCGGTCGGGTGTTTCCGCCGTATGTAGTCGTTCAAGACGCGGCCGTCAGCGGTCTTATGAACATGAGGTTGGCTCAAATTCATTCGGTAGCGCGCGATCGCGTCAGCAACCCGGCTGATGAAAATCACGGTGCCGTCGCGGTCCAGCTGCTCGACGACGCCTATGTGGGTGAGAGGATCGTTCAACTGACCGTCCCGATTGAAATCCCATGTGTTATCGAAAAAGACGAGGTCGCCCGGGCGGGCATCCGATCCTTGATGCACAACGCCATGGTGACGCACGTGATTGTAGATAAGCCGGACGCCATTGCCTTTCGGATCGTCGATAGTTCCACGATACAGATCGATGCCATGCTCCAGGAAGATCGCGCGTGTTACTCCGGCGCAGTCGTAGGCAATGCGCCTGCCTTGGCTTGTGATCGTTCGTGCGCCGACCAGCCTTGCTGCGGACTGGACGACGGCGGATCGGCTGGGAAGCGATGTTCTTAGGAGAGGGAGGTGATGCTCAGGAGCCGGCATGGCTGGGCGTAAGGCCGATTTAAGTGAATCCGACGGCGCAATTGTCACCGCCGGCCTCAATGGCTCAAGGGCGTTCCTGTCCAACTTCTGAACCGGCTTTGTGCAGCCGATGAGAGTGGCAATCGCGACAGTCAACATGATGAGCAGGAATCGCATAACGGTTACCGCACGTTCACGAATCGGTCTTTGGCCGTCTGTCTGAGCGCATCGATATCTTCACGCCTGGTGACCGAGAGCGGTATGGTATGGGTCAATTCTTCGATCAAAAGATCCGTCGTGAGCGGCGTTTTCTGATGGAGCGCCCGATAGAGCGCGGCCACCACCGCTTGCTCGATTTCCGAACCGCTGAACCCGTCACTGGCGCTGACAATCTTGCCGAGATCGAACTGCGTGCTGTCTTGCTTGCGCAGGCCGAGGTGAATCTTCCAGATGGCTTCACGTTCGGCATCATCCGGCAGATCGACGAAAAAGATTTCATCGAACCGGCCCTTGCGAAGGAGTTCGGGTGGCAGTGAGGAAAGGTCATTGGCCGTGGCGACGACGAACACATCTTGCTTTTTTTCCTGAAGCCAGGTGAGAAAGGCGCCGAACAGTCGGCGGCTCAGGCCCGCATCGGCTTCGCCGCTCCCTCCGCCGGCCACCATGGCTTTCTCGATTTCATCGATCCATAGGACGATCGGAGACAAGGACTCCGCCATCTCAATCGCCTTGCGGAAATTCTTTTCCGATTCGCCGACGAACTTGTCGAACAGCCGACCTGCGTCGAGTTTCAGGAGCGGAAGCTTCCACTCCCGCGCAATCGCCTTCGCAGCGAGCGACTTGCCACAGCCCGGCACACCGACCAGCAGGATGCCACGAGGGGGTGTGAGGTTGAGCGATTTGGCTTCGGCGGTAAACCCGACTTGGGCGCGGTCCAGCCAAGACTTCAGATTGGTGAATCCTCCCAATTCAAACCGGTTGTCCTCCAAGGGATAATATTCCAACAGGCCGCCATCCTTGATCGCCTGAACCTTACGCTTGAGGATGGTCTGTAGATCCTCGGCAGAAAGGGTGCCGCGCTCGACGATGCATTGGGCAATGACTTGGCGTGCTTGATGGAGAGTCAACCCCTGCAGGGCGCGGAGGATCGCATCAGACTCCTGAGTTGTGGGACCCTTGTCGGCTGCCCTGGTCTCGCTGATCGAACTAAGGATGCTTTGGGCAAGGGTCGTCGAACGGATGCGGGGAATGGTGCGAGGGCCCAGCGATTGGAGAAGGCCGCGTAACATGGACCGGAGTTCCCCCCGAACGGGCAACTTCAGATCGAATTCCCCGGCAAATTTTTAAAGGGCCGGCGGCCGGGCAAGAGGGTGGCCGGGAGCTGGTAGCCGATCGACTTGCCGGAG
>CAZNBG010000082.1:0-4877 GCA_964570915.1 uncultured Nitrospira sp.
TTTATATTTTTCCGTATTCGAAGGATTGCTAAAGGAAGGATAAAAGAAGGAATCGCCGGTATGCAGCGGTACAGGAGGGGAACGACGATGTTGGGGTTTGTCATCGCAGCATGCCAGACTCTCCCCAGCATGACGCGCACTGGTGGCATCAAAGATGTCCTCATCGAAGACGGACGCTCGACCGCCACGTATTTGCAGGCTGATGTCGGAGATGAAATCCGTTGGACCAACAAGCGCACGGCACCGGTTCGGATCACCTTTCTGGACCGGATTTCTGACCAGTTGTCATGTCGTCATAATTTTGAGGGATACTTTACCGGTGGCGCCGATGCGATCTTGAAACCCGATCAAAGCGCCAGTCTGTGCTTTGGAGATCCCGGAACGATCCCCTTTATCGTCAGAATCTATTCGGCGTTGACCTGCGGAGAGATCTCACGATCCGGGCAGGTTCAGATCGAAGCAGCTTCCGGACATCCAGCACTGCTTGAAGAATCTGCGCCGTGAAGATTACGAACCAGGGTATTACCTCGTTTAATCCTGTACTGGATTCGCACATAAGTATCCCAGCATGCTGGGAGAATGTTCGCACCCTAGACATCCACACGCTTCCGGACACACAAGTCGCTCGTGTCATTCACGCCGACAACTCTTCCGAGCATAACCGTCGCGAGAAAGGGAAGGTCCGATATGAAGATTGCTCAAGTTGCGCCGTTGTGGGAAAGCATCCCTCCTCGTCGATACGGAGGCACCGAACGTATCGTATCGTATTTGACGGAGGAACTCGTCCGACGAGGCCATGAGGTCACACTGTTCGCCGCGGGAAATTCGTCTACCTCGGCTACGTTGCATGCAATCTGGCCGTCATCCTTGCGGTCTCACCGGATATCGTTTCCTGATGCCGTCGTGTCTCTTCTCTTGGAGCGTGTATTCGGGACTCACGCGCGTGGTTTTGATCCGTTCCACTCGCATATCGAGCTCTTGGTTTTTCCGCTCGCGCGTCGCTGCCCCACGCCGGTGCTTACGACGATGTATGGCCGGCTCGACCTACCGGAACTGGTTCCCGCACTTCAACAGTTCTCCGAATTACCCTTGGTCTCGGTATCGGATGCGCAACGGCATCCTACGTCGTGGGGCAATTGGCAGGAGACCATCCATCACGGACTACCCCGGGATCTCTATTCCATGCATGCGCGGCCAGGCGCGTACCTCGCATTCTTAGGCCGCATCTCGCCTGGGAGAGGACTGGAGCAAGCTATTCAATTGGCCAAACGATCCAATATGCCGATTCGGATCGCAGCCAAGGTGGATCCATCTGATCGCGATTATTTTCAGCACATCACGCCTCTCCTGGAACATCCCTTAGTGGAGTATGTCGGTGAGATCACCGATGAGGAGAAGGATGATTTTCTCGGCGAGGCCTATGCGTTGCTCTGCCCGTATGACGTGCCAGAGCCCTTCGGTTTGGTCATGATCGAAGCGCTCGCTTGTGGCACGCCTGTCCTAGCCTATCGACGGGGAGCCCCTTCAGAAATCGTGGAGGACGGACACACCGGTTATTTGTGCGAGACACTTGCGGAGATGACCCATGCCGTTGCGCGCATATCCACCCTCGATCGGCACCAATGCCGCGCAGCCTTTGAGAAGCGGTTTACAGCCGAATGCATGACCGACAAGTATCTCGCGCTGTATCAGCTCTTGACACTCAGACAGGAGGAGCCGTTGATCAATCAAGCCTCCCTCCCGACATTCGATGCCCTCGCGATATCTGATGTCTCGTGAGCAGATTGACCCGTGGCGAGACTCTGCCGACACGACAACTGCAACTTACAGTCGGCGCTGAATGCCGAGAGCAGCCATCATACTCACCGTCAGGTGCTGCTGAACCTTCTCATACTCACCCCACGGGTCTTTGGCAAGTTCTAACAGCCGTTCCTCGATGTTCTGTAGGGTGAACTGGTCCGCACGCAGCGATGGGGTTAACTCATCCCACGCCAAGGGAACAGAAAGCGGAGCCCGAGGTTTGGCGCGTGTCGAATAGGCCGCCACGATGGTCGCCCCCCGACCGTTCCTGAGATAATCGATATAGACCTTGCCTTCGCGCACTCGTTTCGACATGTTATCGGTAAATCGGGCAGGAATCGCTCGTACCATGTGCACGGCCACTGACTTCGCAAAGTCCTTCACCTCGTCCCATGAGTGCCGTCGCTGTAATGGCACCACGACATGCAATCCTTTTCCACCCGTGGTTTTGACAAATGATTTCAAGCTCAATTCTTCGAGTAGCGTTTTGATAAGAAACGCGGCTTCGACGACCTCACGCCACGGCACATCCAGAGCCGGGTCCAAATCCAGGACCATACGATCGGGATGATCCAGCCGATCCTGCTTGGCTCCCCAGGTATGGAACTCAAGAACGCCCAGTTGCACGAACGCGACCACGGCGGCAATGGTATTCGCCACCATATAAGAGGCGCGCCCATCCGATTCCTCGACCTCGACGCGATCGATCGCGTCATGGATCTGTTCCGTCGCGTGTCTCTGATAGAAACATCCGGTTTCGAACCCTTCAGGGCAACGGAGCAACGTCAACGGACGCCCACGAACCTGAGGCAGGATCGTGTCTCCGATGCGCTCATAGTACTGCGCCAACTCGAGTTTTGTAATGCCGTCATGTGGGAACAACACCTTATAAGGATTCGTGATCTCGATACCCGCCACCATCGCCGCATGCGTCGACTTCCGATCTTGACGAGGAGGGCTCGATCGAGGCACGCGTGCAACAGCACGCTTCGACTTGTGGACCGGTTTGTCGGCCAATCGGTCAACTGTACGCTGAGCCGCCGCCCCATGGACGGCCGACTCACGCACGATGGTCTTGGCCGGCTTGTCGTCGCGCAGCCCCAGGAACGCGGCTTGGCGGAGGAGTCCTTCCTGTGTCCATTCCGCAAAACGTACTTCAGCGACCAATTCCGGTTTGACCCAGTGGACTCCGTTCTCATTCCCCCCCGTTGGCGGATCGACGAACGCCGGCCGGGATCGTTCATGTCGCTGTAAGATCCGATGGAGCTGAAACAACCGATCCTCTGAAAATCCCGTCCCGACTCGCCCGACATATACCAGATGCCCTGGTTTCTCATACACGCCGAGCAAGAGCGCACCGAAGCCGCGTCGAGAACCCGACGGCTCGGTGTAGCCGCCGATCACGAATTCCTGGCGACGGTGGCACTTTACTTTGATCCAGTTCCGATTTCGTCCGGCGGCGTATTGCCCGTCCACTCGCTTGGCGATCAGACCCTCCAGTCCACGACGACAAGCCGTCTCGAAGACGATAGGACCCTGTCCAACGATATGGGCACTGTACTGCAACGGACCGGCCTCTGCCTGCCCGCGAAGAAGCGATGCCAAGAGCCGCTTGCGTTCATGCAAGGGAGACGGCCTGAGATCCCTTCCATTGAAAAACAGGAGATCGAAGACATAGTAAACAAGCCGGCCGTTCCAGCCACGGTCAAAAGCATTTTGCAATGCCTGAAAGCTCATCGATCCATCCGGGCGCAGGGCCACGAGTTCACCATCCAACCACGCATTTGCAAGGGACAATCGGCCAGCGGCCTTCACCTGCTCGGGGAGCTTCTTGGTCCATTCTCGACCGGTTCTCGAGAACAGTTGTACCCCGCCTTGCTCAATTCTGCACAGCATGCGATACCCGTCGTACTTCAGTTCGTGAACCCAACCTTCGCCTTCTGGAATCTCATCGATGAGCGTTGCCAGCTGAGGCGATATCCGTTCGGGGCACTTGACCGTATCCTTACTCGTGCTTGCTCCTCGTTTCGTGTTGAGGTTCCGGGAGATCTTGATGTGCTCTGCGTCACCGGAGGTCCGACGAGAGTGCCATACGTCGGCCTTGGCCTTCGTAATCTCATCCATGCTTCTTCCGCTTTTTACGCTGCGGGACGACGTGAGATTTGAATTCGCCCTCGTCGCTGTCCGCGCATACTGGTCTCGTTCTTTGATCAGAAGCCAGTTCTTCCCATCTGCGTTTTGTGTTCCGCTCATCCGCACCAATGCCCAGCGGCCCTGTAACTTCTTTCCGAACAGGGAAAATTTCATCCGCCCCTTGTGATACGCCGTTCGGGGGTCTCCGTCGGGTTCCCACTGCCCCTGATCCCACACCATGACTGTACCGGCACCATACTGTTTTGGCGGAATGATACCTTCGAAGGCGGCATATTCCATCGGATGATCTTCGACATGAACGGCGAGCCGTTTGTCGGCGGGATTCAGGCTGGGGCCCTTGGGAACCGCCCAGCTTTTGAGCGTCCCATCCAATTCGAGCCGAAAATCATAATGCAGCCGGCTCGCTGCATGCTGTTGGACGACATACATCAGCGCTGAAGCGGACTTCTCCTTCAATCGGGAACCGCGTGGCTCGGGTGTTCGAGAGAAGTTTCTCTTTTTCCGGTATCGTTTCAAACTCATGAAATGTTCGGAGGACCAGTGCAGATTATTGTTCGTTCGACTGAAACGTTTTCAACAGCCGCCCGCTTCTCTTAGACTTCGACAGGAACAATGAGGACCATAGAAAGGGCTTGCCGAACCATCTGGCTTGCATACCCCCACTCATTGTCATACCAACTCATGACCTTGACGAGATTACCGTCTACAACCTGAGTCATGTCCACATCAACGATCGAGGCCCGCGGATCCTGAATGATGTCGGAAGACACAATAGGGTCTTCCGTCACTCCCACGACTCCCGCGTACCGCTCGCTGCGCGCCTCCTCCAAGAACATAGTGTTCACCTCGGCGACATTCGTTTCCCGTTCCGTCACCATCACGATTTCGGATGGCGGTGTCGAGTTCGCATTCATCTCGCCGAC
>CAZNBG010000082.1:4887-9966 GCA_964570915.1 uncultured Nitrospira sp.
AGCCCGTATTTCTTCAGTCCGCCGACCTTGAAATTCTCCATGACGATGTCGGAGAGCGAACAGATCGGGACGGGAACTCGAATGGCCGCGCCCTGAAATCGTTCTTTGAAAATTGGCAAGGCGCGGATTGTCGCAAGTGCCGCCCCCGTTGTGGACGGAACAAGATTGACCGCAGCCGCTCGCCCGCGGCGTTTACGTTCGTGCTGCCCATCGACCAATGTCTGGCTGGCGGTATAGGCATGCGTCGTCGTCATGACCGCCTTCTTCACCCCCAAGTGACGGTGAATGATTTCCACGATCGGAGCCACACAATTCGTCGTGCAATCGGCGCACGACACAATCGGTCCATCCTTCTCGTCATACACATTGACGCCGTAGATGACGGTCGGGATGTCCTCGTCCTTGGCCGGGGCCGAAAGGATGACCCGCTTGGCTCCGGCTTCGAGATGTGTTGAGAGTGCGGCCTTCGTATTGAATTGCCCTGAACACTCGAACACCACATCGATCCCCAACTCCTTCCAAGGAAGTGTGAGCGGGTCACGCTCTGCAAACGTGGCATAGGTACGGTCGGCCATCGTGATGCCATCTCGATCGGCCGTTACGCGATTGGGATAGCGGCCGTACACTGTGTCGTGATTGAGCAGGTAGGCCAAATTGTCCGGGGAAACCACATCGTTGATCGCCGCCAGCTCGAGCTCCGGTGTGGTCGCGAGAATCTTGAATGTGGCGCGTCCTATTCGCCCTAGCCCGTTGATGGCGACCCGCATCACCTCGTCCTCCTTTCCCCCGACAGCGCTCCTGCCTGGTCCCGACGTTGATCGTGCCAGACACCTTTGCAGTCCAATCCCGTCCTTTGATTGAGGACTTGTGCAAAAGGCGCACCGCGATGGAATGGCATTTGGTGGCGACGAAGAATCAGCGCAGGTGCAGGTAACCGGCTTCGTGGTGGTCGTATTGAGCAACAGTTCCTCGGTTAAGGGCTGAAGGCGCTGGCCAGAGATCATCTGTCCCTTGAAGGACGTATTATCTGCATCAACCCCTGGCACTTAATCTGCACTCTATACAACAAGTTACCGCGCGCACCTACTCGGAGCTGTGCACATGGCCGCCAGACAATCGTTCGGTCAGTGTCTGTACTCATCCAGCACAAGGGCCCTCCTGCTTGGAATTTCCATTGTCGGATGCCACGAATCGCCCGTCAGTCAAGGATCGCACTATGCCTCTCTACGGCGACAGACCATGTTCTGGTGGTGGGTAATCGACCGAGTGCGGTGTCTGCGACCGTGAATTGGCTACACAACCGGGGCGTGAGCGTCGTTGAAATGCCCGGCACTTGGCCCATGCCCACCAAACAAGAAATGACTGATATGGCCAACAGACTCCAAGCACGGACGATTGTATGGGTCGAGCAGACAGGAGACCTTCGTGCTCCCACCGTAGCCGTACGCGGCATCGAAACTGATTCCAACGTCGTGTTGTGGAGCGGCCAAGCCAGCGCGACATCCTACCGGTCGAGCCCGACCGGCTCACGAATAACCTGGCTCACCTGTCATGCGCTACGCGCCGCTTGGGGGGAAAAACCAGACGGAGATCGCTGCGAATGATGTCTCACCATCGCAGCGACCGCTTGGTTTTCTGTTTACTGACCGGAATAGCCTTGATGGGCGTCGGCGGGTGTAACACCACCACAGGTGTGGTTAGTAGTCCTAGAGCACCATACGAGCAACTGTTGCTGACACAGTCGCTCCTACGCAGCCTTGAGGAAGCAGCCATTCCTCTTCGGCCCGGCGACTCTGTTGCGGTGGAGGTCGCCCGGCCGGTGTCTCATGCCGATTTTTCGGGGGACCGACTTTATGCCGAAGCCTTCCTCCGATCATGGCTTGCGCAACGAGGCGTGATTATCGGACACGGATCTCCGACCTACCGAATCCATATGCTCATGCATGCATTCGGCGTCGACAAGCGCGAAGTGTTTTTTGGCGTACCACCGATCCAAAGCGGTTTCTGGCCCATTGCCCTGCCAGAATTAACGATGTACCGCAATGTGCGCAATCGCGGCTATTCGCGCCTGACCATCGACGTCTATGATGAGCAGGCCGGCCGACTGGTCGCTTCGTCATCCACGGTCGATGCGACGGTTTCTTTGGATGAATACACTTTTCTGTTTATCATTTCGTGGTCAACGACCGATATCGTGCCGCCTCCGCTCTAAGAAGAGATGCGTGCCGTCCGTCTCATCTTCCCAAGGAACCGCTGGGACTACCTGGTCCTGAATGTCCCGAATCGCGCGTAGCTCATCGAGCCCTACACTGACTCTTTACCGTAGTGCTTAAAGAGCTCTATTTCATAGTCCGGCGTAATGAGTTTCGATGGATCATAGTCCGGCGCCGACTGGATTGCATGCCGGGTGAGCGGCATTATCACCGATCGGCTCTGCCAATCGATTCGTTCTATCCGTCCGGTCTGCACCAATACCTTCTTGCCCGGCAGCCAGTTTCTCGTGTCGATCTCCGCATACCGCACAATCCAGTCCTCATCGTCTACCACCAGGTCCTCGATATGTCCGATTTCCCCGTCCCGCGCATGGATTGCATAACCGGTCACCTCGGCACTGCTGCGCAGATGAATGTGTTCGGAAGATTCGGAAAGCAGAGGCTCAGCCACACCCGCCGCAGGTATCTCGGAATGAAGGACCGGCTCCCCCCACGCCGTCATGCCGGGTAGCCAGTACGGAGCCCAGCGAAAATGCCGATGGTACGCTTCCTCATACTGCCGTGATATCGGTTTCACTTCGTCGATCGGCGGAGCATGCTCAATCTGTTCTTTTCGAAGATTGAATTTCATGCATGCATCGGTATCGTCGATATCCGCTACTGCGACCGGCGCAATAAGCACGTTCCGTCCTAGAAGCCAATTGCCCGTCTTGACAATGAGATACCGGACAGCCCAACTGCGATCGTCAAAATAGAGTTCTTGCACGCTTCCCACTTGGCCATCTATCGCGCACAGCGTCAATTCGGTGATTTCCCGCACACGTCTGAATTGTTTCATGTTCCTACTTCCGAAATTGACTGACCCCAACCGGACGTCCTGCTTTGACATCTCCCGGTCGGCCACTCTTAAACGGGGGAATGCGCGACGGATTTATTATCCGATGGACGAGACAATTTCGCAAAGACCATACCGGAGACAAGATGTCTGTATGAGGATTATTTGCACGGGAATAGTAGCCAATTCCCTCCATTATTCCGGCACTAATATTGCTCCTGAACATACTTCGTAAGGCAACTGAACGGCTGCAATCCCCGGGGCTACCTGTGTTCTTCGCGCAAAGCTGCCGTGGGATCTTCTGTACATTCCGATTCGCTAAACGTACGGTCTTCGCTCCCTAGAGGACGATCTTGTCTTCAGAGAGACAGTTAGTCCGGTCGGTTTCCGGTGCTTATTCTTTGGAACACCATCTTATTTCTCTGATTTCTGATCCCCGAAATCCTTCTGATGAGCAGTGGGTATGATGTCGGACCTTCTTGCCGCTCGATCTCAGATGGCCATGTCCCTGGGATTTCACATCGTCTTTGCGGCGCTGGGCATCGCCATGCCGGTATTGACGGCTGCGGCCGAGTGGCGCTGGCTGACCACGAAAGATGAGCAATACCTCGAACTGGCGAAGCGATGGTCGAAGGGAACCGCGATTCTGTTCGCTGTCGGTGCTGTGTCGGGAACCGTGCTCTCGTTCGAGTTGGGCTTGCTCTGGCCGTCGTTCATGGAGCGGGCAGGTCCAGTCATCGGACCTCTCTTCGGGCTTGAGGGATTTGCATTTTTCACAGAAGCGATCTTTCTGGGTATCTATCTTTATGGATGGTCCCGCATCTCGCCTCGCGCACACTTTGTCGCCGGATTGATCGTCGCGGCGAGTGGAACCGCTTCCGCCATCTTCGTCGTCACGGTCAATGCGTGGATGAACGCGCCCACCGGATTTGACCTCATCGACGGGAAGATCACGAATGTCAGGCCTTTACTTCCCTTATCGCACTCACTTGCCCTTCACGAAACGCTGCATATGCTGCTCGCAGCGTTCGCGGCGACCGGATTTCTCGTGGCGGGCATTCATGCATTTCTCCTCCTGCGCCATCCTTTGAACCGATTCCACCGGAACGCTCTCATCATCGCGCTTGTCGTCGGGGGTATTCCAGCCGTCCTTCAACCCTTGAGCGGGCATGTCATCGCTCGGACAGTCGCTGATCACCAGCCCGCTAAACTGGCTGCGATGGAATCGCTGTACACCACGAAGGCGGGAGCGGATTTCGTTCTCTTCGGACTACCGGATGTTCCCGCACAAACCGTCGACTATGCGGTGTTCATTCCGAATGGGTTGAGTCTCCTTCTGCGCGGAGATCCTCAGGCGGTGGTTTCCGGACTCGATCAGATCCCTCGTCAAGATTGGCCGCCGATCGCCGTGGTCCATGTCGCCTTTCAACTCATGGTTGCCTGTGGGTTGGTGATGGCTGGAACGGCCTGTTGGGGAGCCTGGCGTTGGTGGAAAGGACATTTGGAGGAAGACCGGCTGCTCTCGCACACATTGGTCATCATATCTCCACTTGGATTCATCGCCATCGAAGCCGGTTGGGCGGTGACTGAAGTGGGTCGGCAACCTTGGATCATACAGGGACTCCTGCGCACCGCGCAGGCCGTAACTCCCATGCCCGGCCTCTGGATTCCCTTGGTGACCTTCTCCGTCCTGTATGTCGTCCTCACCGGAATTGTCATTTGGGCTATCTGGCGCCACATCGCAGCTACAGCTGTCGGCCCTCTTGGGCGGAACGCAGACAGGAACGCGGCCTAACCGATGTTCTCTTATGAGCTCATCATCGCCGTCGCACTGATCGGTGCCCTAACCTTCTACCTGGTGTTCGGTGGAGCGGATTTCGGGGCAGGGATCTGGACTCTCTTTTCTCTGGGGCGTCGTGGACAACCCCAGCGCGCACTGATCGACCAAGCCATCGGTCCTATTTGGGAGGCCAATCATGTCTGGCTGATCATTGCCGTCGTGATTCTCTTTACGGCATTTCCATCCGCTTT
>CAZNBG010000083.1:0-9860 GCA_964570915.1 uncultured Nitrospira sp.
ACTCGCGCTGCTCGCCTCACATCAGGTTCAAGAGGCACAAAAGCTCGTCGACAAGTTGTTGGCTACGGACGCTGGAGCGGCGAAAACCTCTGCGCCGCCGAAGCATGCGCTCCTTGCTGCCGCGCGACTCGCTGAAATGCGCAAAGATCACGATGGCGCGCGCAAGATGTGGCAGTCGCTGATTGAGCATGGCGGGGACGGCTTCGACGCACGTCTCGGTCGTGGCCAAAACTATGCGCGCTCATCTGCTGACACTGCACTCGCGCTCGCGGATTTTGCGAAAGCCAAGGAGCTCGACCCGCATCGCTCAGAGCCTTATCTCGAAGCGGCAAAGCTTTATGCGCGCGATCATGACCCGCGCGAAACGGCGGAGCTCGCGCACGCTGCTGACCTCGACATCCTGGACGCAGGAATTCCACTCAAAATTCTCGAGCACGCGATCGAGAAGAAAGATTGGCCCGCTGCGATCAAATGGGGTGAGCGTGCACGCTTCATCGCGCCACTTTCGGCCGCGCTGCACATCGAGCTTGGGCGCGCATACGCTCAATCGGGTCGCAAGAAGGACGCCCACGCTGCGCTCACACTTGCCGAAAATTGCGAGCTCACCGACGCAAATCGCAAGACGATTGCGGAAGTTGGCCGCGGCTCCTTTTATCAAGGTCACGGCGTAAAAGGTCACCGAAGTCGGCTACTTCGGGCGCGACGTGGAGTCCATCATTCGCGATTTGACCGAGCTGGCCATCAATATGGTCAAGACCCAACGCCTCGCATCGGTGCAGCAAAAGGCCGAACAACAGGGAGAAGAACGATTGCTCGATCTTCTGTTACCGCCGCCGCCCCCCCGACCAGGCTTTGTGGACAACACGAGCGAGTCGGTCACGCAAGGCTCCCACGATCCCCACGAGACGACGAGATCGAAGCTGCGCCTGCAGTTGCGGGAAGGGAAGCTGGACGAGCGAACCGTTGAAATGGAAGTAAAAGAACGCGGCCTTCCCGTCGGCGTGATCTCCAACGTCGGAGGGCTTGACGACCTGGAGAACAATCTCCGTGACATGCTGGGCGGAATGTTCCAGGGCAAGAAAAAAAAGCGGGTCATGAAAGTGCCCGAGGCGCTCAAACACCTGACCCAGGAAGAAGCGCAGAAACTGATCGATATGGATGACGCCACCCGTGAAGCAATCGCCAAGGTGGAACAAACCGGCATCGTGTTCCTCGACGAGATCGATAAGATCGCTGGTCGCGAACGCACCATGGGGCCCGATGTTTCCCGAGAAGGCGTGCAACGAGACTTGCTCCCGATCGTAGAAGGATGCACCGTCACCACCAAACACGGCCCGGTTGTGACGGATCACATCCTCTTCATCGCCGCCGGCGCTTTTCATGTGGCGAAGCCGTCCGACCTGATCCCGGAGCTTCAAGGACGCTTTCCCATCCGCGTGGAGCTCAGTCCTTTATCGAAAGAGGATTTCGTCCGTATTCTGACGGAGCCAAAAGGCGCGTTGGTCCGGCAATATCAGGCCTTGCTGGCGACCGAAGGCCTCACCATCGAATTCGCCAAAGACGGCCTGGAAGAGATTGCCGAGGTCGCGGTGCAGGTGAACGAACGGACCGAAAACATAGGGGCACGCCGGCTCTTCACTATTATGGAACGGTTGCTTGAGGAGATTTCCTTCGAAGGGCCCGGGTGGCCCGACAAGCGCATCGACATCACCGCCTCCTACGTGCGGGAGCGCATGAAAGATATCGTCAAGGACCAGGATCTGAGCCGGTATATCCTCTAAGAGCCGATCGGCGGCACCAGCCGATGCTGGTCGCCGACGTTGATGGCTGGAGTGACGCATGCATAGACTGATCAAGAAGGCCAACGTTCTTATCGAAGCCCTTCCATACATTCGCACGTTCCGCGGGAAAACCGTGGTCGTCAAATACGGCGGCCATGCGATGACGGACTCTTCGCTCAAAGAACGCTTCGCGCAAGATGTCGTGCTGTTGAAATACGTCGGGATCAATCCCGTCATCATTCACGGCGGCGGACCGCAAATCGACAAGATGCTGGATCGACTCGGCATCGAAGCGAAATTTCGTCACGGAGTTCGTATCACCGACGAAGCGACGATGGAAATCGTGGAAATGGTCCTGGCCGGGAAAATCAACATGGAAATCACCGACCTCATCAACCGGCACGGGGGCAGCGCGGTCGGGTTGAGCGGAAAGGACGGTGGCTTGATCCTCAGCAAACCATTGACGGCCAAGGCCTGGGCAGAAAGCCTGGAACGCGATTTGGATGGAGAAGACGGCGAAGGCGACTTCGGACTGGTGGGCGACATTGAAAAGGTCGATCCTGGTCTGCTACGCAATCTTCAGGAGGACCACTATATCCCGGTCATCGCGCCCATTGGGACAGACCGCGAAGGCAATACATACAATATCAATGCCGATCTCGTGGCCGGGGAGGTGGCCGGTGCGCTGCGCGCTGAGAAGCTCCTGATGATGACGGATATTAAGGGCATTCGCGATGCCAGCGGACGCCACCTTTCCACGGTGTCGCGAAAAGATGTGCAGCGTATGATGAAGAAAGGGGTCATCACGGAAGGCATGATCCCGAAAGTACATGCCTGCCTGGACGCATTAGCCGAAGGAGTCGGCAAGGCTCATATCATCGATGGGCGCATTCCCCATGCCGTGCTGCTGGAAATCTTCACACACAAAGGTATCGGCACCGAGATTGTGACTTAGTCCTTCCATTGACGGAAACCCACGTGTCGGTTGAGCGCATCCTCCTTAAAGAAGACCTTCGCCATCTGGTGGGAGAACGACATCCCCTGTCCTCTCCAGTCCGCTTACAGCAGGCAGAAGCCTATCTGCGTCGCCGGTTCTCGGAGGCCGGCCTCGCCGTCACCGCGCATGAATTCGAGGCATTGGGCAAGACCTATTGTAATGTCATCGGAACCGCGCGTTCCACTTCTAGACATGACGTACAAGCGCCTCCTCTGATTCTCGCCGCGCACTTCGATACGGTCGAAGGGTCTCCCGGTGCTGATGACAATGCCAGTGCGCTAGCGGTGATTCTGGACGCTGCACGCCAGATCCGACGTCTGAAATTAGCCAGGCCGATCCATTTCATCGGCTTCAACTTGGAGGAACACAACCTCCTTGGCAGCTTCGCCTATGCCTCACTCTTACGAAAGAACCATCAGGCCATTCACGGAGCGATCGTGGTGGAATGCGTCGGCTATGCGACCCATCAAGAAGGTTCACAGAAAATCCCCCCCGGTGTACCAATCGCCGTTCCCGCGACCGGAGATTTTCTTGCCGTCATTGGCAACGAACGATCCCACGCCTTTACCGGTGCCGTTGCGCAGGCGATGACGTCGCACCTCCCCATCGTTCCGCTGGTCGTGCCGGGGAATGGAGAACGGCTCCCGGATACGAGACGGAGCGACCACACCTCATTCTGGGAACATGGGTTCCCGGCCGTCATGCTGACCGACACCGCAAACTTCCGTAATCCCCATTACCATCGGCCGACCGACACCCTCGACACATTGAATCTCGATTTCATGGCCTCTGTGGCCGATGGGCTTACCGCGGCGATCATCGCATTGGCTGGTTAGCCGACCACATAGCTTTCATTGACTGATTTAGTTAGACTTTCAACCACCGCCTCAAGGCGAGGAGATGCGGCAGTCGTCTCCGGGATGAGACAAGGATGAAGATGTTCGTTGACACTCAGGAACTCGCCAGCCGCTTCAATGAGGATGAAGCGGTGTGGAGGGAATACGCGTATTTGCGCCAGTTGCACCATCGTCTCCGGCTGGGCACGGCCGTCCCGACCAGCTTCCTTGATCGAATCGATTGGCTAATGGCGGAACGGAAACACCGAGTCGTTCGCTCTATTGGTAGGACCTTGTCGTGAAGCAACTCAAGCCGCTTGAATCCATGATCTTCACGATTCGCAACCACAAGGTTATCATCGATGCCGACCTAGCTGCATTGTATAACGTGCCGACGAAGGCCTTGAATCAAGCCGTGAAGCGGAATGAGGATCGTTTTCCCCGCGATTTCGTCTTTCGACTCACTGCAAAGGAGCGGTTGGAGGTGGTCACAATTTGTGACCACCTTGCCCGGCTCAAGTTTTCCCGCACCTTGCCCATGGCCTTCACCGAGCACGGAGCCATCATGGCAGCCACCGTTCTGAACAGTCCACAAGCTGCCTCCATGAGTGTCTTTGTGGTCCGGGCCTTCGTGCGTTTACGCGAGCACATCGCCGCCAACCAAGCGATCCTGAAACGACTGGCGGAAATCGACCGCACGTTGCTTGCGCATGACTCGTCTCTGCTCGACCTATACGAGAAATTACTCCCGCTCCTGCAACCGCCTCTCGACCCACCCATGCGACGGATCGGCTTCCAGTCAAAGGGAAAGGTGTAGGTATGCGCAAAAGCTCTCCTGAGCTCGACTGCGATTATGATGATTGGTACTGAATGCGAAGCTGCAGTACACCTCTCTCACAAATTGCTCGACACTTTTCAATTACCCAGCGGTATCCTATCTCACCTTTCCCGAATAAAACGGACATTGCACTATGACTGCTGCAATCGATGTTTACATCGGCTCTCCGCTGGAACATCAATCCGAAAGATCATTCCTCCATCAACTCTGTGATGATCTTCGTCAAGCCCATTGTACCGCGATCGTTCTAGCCAATTTCTACCCGCCGACTCATCCACGTCAAATCGACTTTCTTGTTGTGACGGAACGATGTGCGGGACTCATCGAGCTTAAGGCATTTAACCAGCCAGTGGAGGGAGGTATTAACGGTGAGTGGGGTTTGGTCCTGCCGGACGGGTCGAGAAAAAAGCTTCACTTGCCGAATCCTCATGAGCAAGTCGTTCAATGCAAGTTTGCGCTCAGTGATGAAGTTCGCAAGCTCTCCGGGAAAGACCCTGATCAGTGGCTAATCCCTGGCAATAGCCCCTTTTACAAAGCCATAGAAGGAATGGTTTGCATTTATCCTGAAATCCCAATGGGCTCGACTGTGACGCAAGGAGACTTTAGAGCAAAAGTAGTCGGCTACCAGAATTGCTTGACCATTTTGAGTGTTACTGGCTCACGATCACCAAACTGGAACAGAAAGCAATGGCAAGCCCTCGTAATGCATTTGGGATTGGCGAAATGGGAGGAGGATAGTCAACTCCGAGACGCCACGGATGAGGATGCCCTTGCTTCAGTGACAAGCTATGTGGAACGTTTTTATGACTTTTGGCGTTCTCGGATGGGGAAGCTGGTTCCCCTAACACTTCGAGGAGCAGACCGCACGTATAAGACCAGCGATATGCTTGGGATCATTTCAGAGGGAAAACACTATCAAATCATTGGGCCATCTGGATCCGGAAAAACAGAGCTACTCCTTCACACCGCCTTGCATTCTCTGGCGAATGGCATCGTGACCTTCTTCGTGCAGGTGAAAAATTATGACGGCGAATTGTCGCATCTTCTCGATGTGAGCGTGTCCTACCTTCATCCCGGTAGCTTTACTGACTTATTGAAGCGATGCAAGATCCTCAAGAAACGGACGGTCCTTGTCGTGGATGCGTTCAACGAATGTCCAGGTGATAAGAAGGACAGATTCCTACAGGAACTCCAATCATTGATTCTCAAGGAGCCGCTTCCCGTCATTATCACCGCTCAGAGTCCACTCGATCTACCGCAGCATCTCAAGGGTGAAACACTGGCTTTTGCTGATTTGTCTTTAGAGGACAAAATGGCCGTCTTTGAGGTGCACGCCGGTCACTTCGGTGGAGATATGGCGAACTTGGTGCAGCCGTTTAAGACTCCTCTGGAATTAAGCTTGGCCGGCCAGTGTGTATCAGAATCGGTGGCAGATGTGACCCAGATGACAAAAGTGGACCTGTTGGAAACTTACACGCGTCGCCTTACTGGGAGAACCGGTGATCCGTTAAAAATCCGTGAACTCTTCATGAAAATTGCGGAGGCAATGGGGACCCGGCTCACCTCCAGTCTTCCGCTTCGGGAAATAGAACAGCTGACATTAACTATTTTCGACCATCACACTTCCGCGATCGATCTGCTCACGAGGGCTTTACGTTCCAATCTCATAGAGGTTCACTACAATCGTGGATCTTTTCGCCATGAACAGTTCCAGTTGTATTTTGAAGCCGAAGCTTTTCTTCGACAGAACAGTGATCGACAGGTCCTCGCCTCAAATCTTGTTCGACCGCGAAATCGGCATCTATCTGATATGGTCATCCCCATGATTACCGATGAGGCCGTGGTACGAGATGTGCTGATCGCCCTGGAAGATGTCGAAATCATAGCAGCGTGCTCACAAGGTAGCTTAGGGCCGCTCGCCAAGAACGTATCCAGAAGTGATGCGGAACAAGCGCTCCATATCTGTCACGTCAACGCGGGGGAATTCGCGCTTCGTATTGGCGATCAAGTTGTTGGGCATCCGTTCGTCGATTCATTGGTGAGTGGAGAAGGCGTCCTATCTTTGAAGAGCTATGAAAAGGCGCTGTTACACGTCGCAGGATATCTCGTATACGAGGACGTATTCTTCGATGAGATATTGTCCCTGATTCGAAAGACTGATAACAGGATCGAGCAAATACTAAAAGATTGGCCTCCCGAACATAAGAAGCTCGTCAGAGGAGGATTGTTTGCGGATCTGTACGTATTTGAAAAACTAGGAGAAGGGCTATGGCCCACTTCATTCATTACCACGGCATGCCATAACGCTTTTCGGTCTCAAGCGAAGACCCCGGTGCTGTCAAAAGTCGCTCTGTTGCTCGATGGCTCAAGGACTCCTACGTCTGGTGAACTGTACCTCTGCGCCCTCTTGCTCCGTCGACATCAAGACGGACCTCCGAGCAATCTCCCCAGGCTCTTACGACTATCCTGGGGTACCGGGCTCTATCATCTCAGGCTTGAGGTGCTTCAACTGGTTCAAGGGTATGCACATACGGTAACAGGACCGTTACGGGACGAGATTGTTGAAGTACTTTCTGATTTTGAAACGAACAACCTTTTCCTCAATACACAATTGGTGGAAACAAGCATGGCTTACAACCTGATAGAACCAGTGATCGACGCTACTAGTGCATCCCTGGAGATTGACGAGATTATTCGAGCTGACGATACCCCGGAAACCCGAGAATGGGCCTATTCGGCAATAAACAAGCAATTCGAGGACGTGTTTCAAGGGGCCTATTGGATAGCAATCCGTGAACTCTCAAAAGAGGATCTTGTCACTCTCTATACACGAGGGTCACTTGGCGCGACCAGCTATGGCTTGTTCTGTGATTATGTCCTCGAAGAGCTGGTTCAATTGCGAGACATAAGAGGCATTGCCTGCCTTCGAGCGATGGGCAGCAGAAATAGACGTAGAAAGTTCGAACACGCGGGAAACCGCTCGCGCGTATGCCTTGGCACAAGCCGGATGTGCTATTTTTCGACCCTTCCCAGTACAACTGACCAATCTAGACTCAGACGCGAAACGTGCTTGGCAATTCTATGGAGAGATCTTGTTCTGGGGAAACAAATCGACACTCTCGCATGAGGACATCCTGGCAAAGTGTACGCCTCTTTGGGAGAAGTTGAGGAGAGAGATTCCTTTCGAAGCCATCGACCCCTTGATGCATTTGTGGAATGCTGGTCTGTCGCTAGATATGAAGCTTCCCTTAAAGGGCCTTCTAGAATTAGCCGCGGACTTTCGGGACATGGTGTTACCTTTGCTGGAATTTGGTTTGGTCAATCGAGAAAGGCTCATCACCATCTTTGAACGTTCGGCTTCATTTCAGAAAAACAGACGGACTATGTTCCTCATCGAACTTCTCGGTGAACTTGGTACATTATCGAGTATAAAAGTGTTGGAGACATTGACCGAAACGCCGGACTGCGGCCAGACTTCTGTTGAAGCCATCCGTTCCATCAGAAGACGGGTCGGAGAATAAGTATGCAGAGAGCCTCTTTTCACTTGGCGATTCAGGACCGGAGTAGTCGACTTCGCACCCGGTGGACGACCTCTTTCAATCACTCCTCCACCGCTCGTTCCAGGGAGAGTCGTAAGAGTGTGACTCAAGCCGGCTAGATACAGGGTTATTGAAGCAGCATCGAGACTAAGCCATTCCGTGTCACTTTGGCGATGAACGGCTTCTTGTGTTTTCGAAGAAACTTGGCGATGGCTGGCAAGGCCTTCACGAAGATCTGTGCCATCTCTTCCCCTTGGAGATCGCCCGCAGTCAAAATGAAGGCGCCGACGCCCGCGTTCATCAGCGCCTCTCGTTCGAGATTTCTGTATCTGATGCGGTGGTCTTTGGTCAGCACAATCCAGCCGTTCCGTCCGACTCGGGTTAACCAGTCCTCATCCTTAGGCATTGGGTGGGAAGTGATCATCGTGAATGTGAACGATGACGCCTGCCTGACGGAGTGCGGTAGCGATGCGTATCTTCCCAAGGGAGCGGTCGAGGAAAAAAACAGGAGGTTCAGGCTGCTTCGAGGGTGAGTTCACATCTGATGGCTTCTTCGATTTCGGCCCGCTGACGTCCATAATCCTCTGCGAGCGCATCCATTGATTCGCCTGCTTTATATCGTTCCGCAATCACCGCGGTTGGAATGCCAGTCCCAACCAGGACCGGCCGTCCAAAGGACACCAGCGGGTCAATGACAACGGCTCTCGGTTCCTCTTGTAGATCTCGTTTCCGGGTAAACGGATACAGCCGGACAGGAATACCTTGGAGGTCTCGCTCGATTCGATGGAGGTGCGCCTGAAGCACTTCTTGGATCGCTAGTTGCCCCTCCTGTGAGATGTTGATGAGTTGACTGAATTTCTTGATGAATAAATTCAACCCGTCTGTGACAAACTCCTGATCAGCCAGCGGGTAACGCGAAGGAAACTGTTTGGTGAGATAGTTGACCGCCGTTCTGACTTTCTCCAGCGGGATGTCATGTTTGCGACGGATGGCATCCAATACATGGATTTCCACCAGATTCATAAACGAGAGCAGCTTCACCGAGGGATTGGGGACGTGGATGATGGGTCGTGAGAAGCGCACACCGGCATGGCTGCGGTAATGTCGGCCGGATATCCAGTCGCGAATGGTGGTGCGTGGGATGCGCAAGTAATGCGCGGCTTCGGTTATCCCATAGGTGGATACTTCGCGGACATCATGAGACTTGAAAAAGGTTGAAGACCTCTTAGTGACCATTAAGCAAGCTTATAACCTCCAACGAACCACTGGTCAAGAGAAGAAGGCCGAACATCGCTTTTGGGTATGCTCATGTGCCATAAGTGACCGGCCATGGGAACACCCCTCTCCGGTCCAACTCGGCACGCTATCGCCAATGTGTTTGATCACCTGGATTACACACGTCTGGAGTCTGTCTACTGTTATGAAGGCGGCGATGAGTTCTGGCGCACCAAGCGCGCGCCTTGCCGGAGACTGGGCACGAAGGTCGCCGAAGCCCTCCTCCGGAGATTACCGCGTGATGGTCGGAGTCTCTATGTCGGTGCCGGAGTGGCGGAGCTTCCGGCGTTGCTTGCCGAAGCGATCGACGGTCGACGCACGGTTGAACCGTATAACCTCCGGCGGTCGGAAGTGGCGGCGCTCAATCGTGCGTGTCGCGGCCTACCGATTCGTTTCCGCGCCCTCGATGCCTCCGTGGCACGAGGGCGGTTCGACCACATCTGGATCGTCAGCGTCCTCAATGATCCGGAGCGGTTTCCGCACCTCTCCACGCTCTCATACGGTCGAGCTGATCCGGTCACCTTCAAGCATGTGTTCTTTCAGAAGGAACGGCGGGTCGTCCAAGCGATCGTGAATCGCTGCATGCCAAGATTG
>CAZNBG010000084.1:0-9840 GCA_964570915.1 uncultured Nitrospira sp.
AGGTTCCGCGGCACATCGGCATGGAAGAGACATGCCAGATTGAGCCCCTTGGATGACGCTCGTTCTGCGACGAGATCCAACGATTCGTCGATGGCGAGGCGCAGATCAAACTCAATCATTTCAAGGTCCAGTTTTCCCGCTTCAATCTTGGAGAAATCCAGGATGTCGTTGATGATCGTCAGCAGGTGGTCCCCACAGGTCCGAGCTGTTTCGGCGAATTCTCTCTGTTCATCCGTCAACTCCGTATCGAGCAGGAGGCCCGTCATTCCGATGACCCCGTTCATCGGAGTACGGATCTCATGACTCATCGTCGCCAAAAAAGACGATTTCGCTTCGGTGGCAGCTTTGGCTTCCCGCAAGGCGGCATCTAACTGCTGATTGATGAGCTCCAACTGCTGGGCGTAGTCTTTCAGTGCTTGCTCGGCTTCCTTCCGGCTCGTGATGTCTCGAATAAATGCGCTGAAAATGACGGAGCCCTCGACAGGCAACGGCGTCATGGCAATTTCAGCGGGGAATTCACGGCCGTCACGCCGGAGGGTGGTCATTTCGATCAACATGTTCGCGATGGATATATCCCTCGGCTCAAGGAGACGCTGAACATACTCGTGATACCTAAGACGATGGGACGGCGCAACGATGGTGTCGCCGAAATCACGTCCGATAACCTCCGACATAGACCACCCAAAGATCTTTCCCCTTGTCATCTTTCATTCCGTGTTTCGACGTGAATGATCCATGGGGATCCGGGCATCGTGGGCGGTGTCGATGATCAACCGGGTGCGGGTTTCGTTCTCATGGGGTGCCGCTTCCACTTCGGCCCGCTCAATGAAAAGACCGATCTGGCTTCCGATCGTCCCCAATGTTTTCAGGAGATCCCAATCCTGCGACTGCGCTTCTTGACCGAAGAACTCCATGACGCCGTAGACGTTGGCCCTCAGCCAAACCGGAAACACACAAGCCGCGTGCAACGTACGAGTGGTTTCAAACGATCCAGGAACGACTCCGGGATGCTTTTCAATGTCCTCTACCCACAAGGGCTCACCGCGGGCCCAACTACGCCCAGGCAGACCGGACCCCGAGATGTATGTGTCCTGCATCCGCAGCCGGAGAAACTCCTGCAAGGCGGTTTCGTTGCCGGACCAAGCCTGCACACAGTGAAGAGAACGCCGATCTTCTTGAACTCTCCAAAATAACCCGACGTGCCAGTCCGAGCTGACTGCAATCGCCCGTAGGAGTTCAGGTATTGCTTGCTCGACCGTCGAGGCTTCTGCGAGGACTTTCGCCACGGCATGCTGGAGGGTTTGACGGCGATCGCCACGCTTTTCCTCCGTCACATCCCGGAGCACACTCAGCACCGATTGCACGGTGCCGTCATCGGCCGGAAGCGGAGCACATGTGATTTCGATCCAGCGGGATTGCCCCGACAGTCCGATGAGTCTGCCCTTCCCGCAGGTTTCCCGGCCTTCTCGAGCCGCCTTCAGCATTTCTTCGATCCGCAGACAATCATTCGCATGGATAGAGTCTCGGAGGTCTTTGCCGACGATCTCTTCTGTAAAGCCCGCATCGAACAATACCCGGCCAGCCGGGTTCACCTGAAGCACCCGGCAATCAAGCCCCAGCACCAAAATCCCTTGGGGTTCGGCTTCCAAGACGCTCCGAAGCCGATGCTCGTTCTCCTGAGAGCGAATTCTTTCGGCTTCCGCGCGGAGCCAACCTGCCCGCGCCTTGCGGGAAGCCTGTATGAGCAAGAGAATCAAGGGAACAACGACCAACACATTGGCCGCCGCGATGATCCACAAAACACTCACCCCCTCCTCCATCATTATCCACGCTCCGGGCGCACCTATAGGTCCAGACCCATGCCGACGCCAGCCCTTAGAGTCCGTTACGTACTGTATCGGTCCATTACGTGACGACTTGAGGATGACATCTCTTGGACTTGCAACGCATCTGGGGGAAAAACCAGAGAGACCGGATGGGGAGCGGGCTCGTTCCTTACTCTTTCCCTGTGACGAAGGGCACGGTATGATGGAGGGCTATGACCGCGAAGGTGTTGCCGCGAGCTCAACTCCTGTCCAAACTTTCCGCTGAACGAGCACAGGGGAAACGAGTCGTCTTCACGAACGGCTGCTTCGACCTCATGCATATCGGTCATACGCGCTATCTGCAAGCGGCCAAGGCGTTGGGCGATCTCCTGGTCGTCGCGGTGAACAGTGATGCGTCTGTCCGCAGGTTGGACAAAGCGCCCGATCGACCGATCGTGCCGCAGGCACAACGCGCCGAAGTGGTGGCAGCCTTGGGCTGCGTGGATTTTGTCGTGATCTTCGATGAATCGGACCCGCTCCAGCTCATCACAGCCCTCCAACCGGACATCCTGGTCAAAGGCGGGGATTGGGCGATCGATCAGATCGTCGGCCGAGAGATCGTCGAGGCGCGCGGAGGGGTGGTCAAGACCATTCCGTTGGTTCCCGGCCTTTCCACGACCCGTCTCCTTCAACACATCCGGTCAACCGTGAAGTGATGCGTGCCTGAGCTCACCCTCCACTCCCCATCCTGGCTGGCTCCACTTCATTCGGCACTCGGCGAAGAAGGCACTCGTCCATGCCTCCTTGGAGCACACGGATCGACGGCGGCCTGTGCCCTCACGCTGCTGGAGCCTCCTCACGATGATACATCCCCCCATCCCCGCCCATGGGTCGTTCTCACGGCAACCGACGAATCCGCCGAACGGCTCTTCAATGACTTGTGCTTCTTCCATGAATTCCTCGGCCGTCCAATCGACCGTCTCGCGTGGTTTCCGGAATGGGAAACGCTTCCGTATGAGGCAACGGCACCGCATGTCGGGTTGATCGCGCGCCGGATGACGACACTGCATCGGTTACTGGTCGATCCACCCACCCTGCTTGTCACCTCCGTCGCCGCCGCGATGCATCGTGTGATCCCCCGCTCGATATTCGAGCAGGCGATTTTTCGGTTCGAAACAGCGGCGAGTGTTGAGCGGGAATTGCTCACAACCAACCTGCTTCGCCTGGGATATCGGCGTGTATCCGTCGTGGAAATTCCAGGAGAGTTCAGCGTCCGAGGCGGCATCATTGATCTCTTTTCGACCGCGTATGCCAATCCCATCCGTATTGAATTTCTCGGCGATCAAGTCGAATCGATTCGTTTGTTCGACCCGTCCACCCAGACCTCCATCACGAAATTGAACGACGGCTGGGTCTTGCCTGCGAGGGAATTTATTCGTCCCGCAGATGCCCCGGATGCGATCGCGCCGATTCAGGCGGACGCGGAGTGGCGGAGCCCAGACGTGTACGATTCCATGGATACATTATTCGACTATCTCACCGGGCTCCCTTCTCTAGCCCTCGATCAGCCGGCTCTGTTGAAACAGACGTGTGAGACGGCGTGGGACAAGATCGACGACGGCTATCTTCGGCATGTCGATCGAGACGTGTCGTCCCCATACCCTTCGCCTGAACGGCTGTTTCTGACCTGGCACGATATCCAACCGCGGATCGCGGGATGGCCATTGGTGGCGCTTGAGCCTTTGACGGCACCGGACCCGACATGGAATCCGACGTTTTCATTTTCCTCTCAAGGTCCCGGCAGCATCGGACTCGGAGTCAGGGGAGCGGCCTTCAGCCAAACCCTTCGCCTATTAGAAGGCCTGCGACATGAACATCGAGTCATGGTGGTGGCGCGGAGCCGCGGCCAGGTCGACCGCTTACTTGCGCTGTTCCGAGAACACGATCTGCCGGCTGACCCGTGGAAACCGTCGATCTGGTCAAGCCGAGATACCGGCAAATCCCCATTTTATGTGTTGCACGGGGATCTCTCGACCGGGTTCATCTCCGGAGAACTTCGACTTGCGCTGTTGACCGAAGAAGAACTGTTCGCGAAGGGAGCCCGTCACAAACCCCAACCGAAAAGCCGAACGGCGACCTTCCTCTCCTCCTTAGAAGATCTCAGCGTGGGCGATTACGTCGTGCATGTGCAACACGGGATTGCCAAGTATCGAGGACTGAAACGCTTGTTGGTCCAAGACTTCGAAAGTGACTACCTGATTTTGGAGTTTTCCGGGGGAGATACGCTCTATGTCCCGCTCGATCGATTGAATCAGATCCAACGGTATAGCGGGGCCGAAAGCCATGTCCCCCGCCTTGATCGCCTTGGCGGAACCAGCTGGGCCAAAACCACGGCGCGGGTGAAGAAGGACATCGAGGAGATGGCCCACGAATTGATCGATCTTTACGCTAACCGCGAGCTGGTGAAGCGGAATGCGTACGGCGAGACAACGACCCTCTATCACGAATTCGAAGCGGCCTTCGAGTACGAGGAAACATCAGATCAGCTGAAAGCCATCGAGGACATCGGCCGGGACATGGAATCAACGAAGCCGATGGACCGCCTTGTCTGCGGAGACGTCGGATATGGGAAAACGGAAGTGGCCATGCGCGCCGCCTTCAAAGCCGTGGAGCATGATCGGCAAGTGGCCGTGCTAGTGCCCACCACCCTCCTGGCTCACCAACATTACGAGAACTTTGCCGAACGGTTCGCGCCGTTTCCCATGCGGGTGGCGCTGCTGTCTCGGTTTCAGTCACCCAAGGAAACCAAAGCCATTCTCAAGGAGGTCGCGGCCGGCACCATCGACGTCGTGATCGGCACGCACCGGCTTCTGCAGAAGGACGTGACATTCCGGCAGCTCGGCCTGGTCATCATTGACGAAGAACAGTGGTTCGGCGTCAAGCATAAGGAACGACTGAAGCAACTTCGCACCCAGGTTGATGTGCTGACGTTGACCGCGACGCCCATTCCGCGCACCCTTCAAATGGCCATGTCGAGTGTTCGGGACCTCTCCATCATCGATACCCCGCCCGCCGGCCGGTTGGCGATCAAAACGGAGGTGATCCGATTCAGCGACAAGGCCGTGCGAGATGCGATCCTGCGTGAGCTCGGACGAGGGGGGCAAGTGTATTTTGTCCACAATCGGGTCGAAACCATGGAACGGACCGGAGCGTGGCTACACCAACTGGTTCCCGAAGCCCGTCTGGTCATGGCGCACGGCCAAATGGATGCCAGGCCGTTGGAAGCCGTGATGCTGAAATTCGTCAAACGTGAGGCCGACGTCCTGATTGCCTCGGCCATCATCCAGTCCGGACTGGACGTCCCGAGTGCGAATACCATCATCGTCCATCGGGCCGACCTTTTCGGCCTCGCGCAGCTCTACCAGTTGCGTGGACGAGTCGGGCGTGGCGGAGAGCAGGCCTATGCGTATTTCCTCATTCCCGACGAAGGCACGCTCACCGGCGACGCTCAGAAACGATTGATCGCGATCCAACAGTTCACGGAACTCGGATCGGGATTCCGTATTGCTGCGGCAGACCTGGAGATCCGAGGAGCCGGTAATCTCCTGGGGAAACAGCAATCCGGGCATATCGCCGCCATCGGCTTGGATCTCTACATGCAGATGGTGGAGCAAGCAGTCCAGCGGTTGAAGGGCCAGGCTGTCGAAGAAGAGCCGGACCCGACCCTTCAACTGCCGGTTTCGGCCTTTATTCCTGAACAGTATGTGGCCGACCCGCATCACCGTCTGTCCCTCTATAAACGGCTGACCGCGTGCGGCAAAGTCGGCGAGCTGGCCTTATTGCAGGGGGAGATCCAGGACCGTTACGGCCCTCTTCCTGAATCGGTCGAACGACTGCTCGAAGTCATGCAACTCCGGACTCATGCCAAACGCCTTCGCATGGCCACCATTGAAGTGCATGGCCGGTCGGCGAGGATCGTGTTCCAACCGAAAGCCGCGATTTCCGAGAGTGCAGTCCACCGGCTGATGGACCAGCTCAAAAAGCGTCTGCGATTCCTGAGCCCTCTCTCATTCGACATCCAGATGCCCCATGATGACTGGCCGTCACTCTTCTCGGAACTCAATGCAATCTTGCAAAGCCTCGATCTCTGTGATACCAAGTCCCTCCAAAAGGATGCGACCACCTCATGATCGAGACCCGCATGCACCATACTATATGATGCCTTTCCGGTTCCTCATTTTCGGCGGCACATATCGCCTGTCACTGCTTCTTATCGGCATCTTGGCCGGTTGGGGTCCGGTGTTGTCGGGCTGTGCGGAGCGGCAGGAAGAGCCGATCGTCGCCCTGGTGAATGGGCGGGCCATCACCCAAACCGAATTTGACCTTCGCTGGGGTGAGCTCTCCCAGGCCACACGCTCCCGCTATGAAAGGGAGGGCGGCAAGCGAAGGTTTCTGGACGAACTCATTACCCGAGAGCTGCTCATGCAGGAAGCTCGCCGCCGTGGGCTTGATCAGAACGACGCCATACGGGACAAAACCCAGAGATATAAGGAGCAGTTGATCCTCGACGAACTATTGAAGGACAAACTCCAATCCAAGGTCGAGCTCACACAGGCGGAACTCACCTCCTACTACGAGAGCCATGCCAGCGAGCTGTTGGATCCTTTAAAAGCCAACGTCTCGCTGATGCTGTTGCCCAATGTGTATGCCGCCAGGGATCTTGAGGCGCAGGTCAATCGCGGTGGAAGCTTTGCAAAGTTCGCACAGCGGTACTCGATCGACGACAAGACAAAAGCCAAGGGGGGCGACCTCGGGCCCTACCGAAAAGGGCTGGTGCCTCCAGAAGTTGATTCCGTTATCCATATTCTCAAACTTGGGATGGTCAGTGCGCCCATTAAGGCCGAGAACGGCTATTATTTGGTCATGCTGAGCCCGCTTGACGAGACGATTATCCAGGCCGACCTGGCGACGCAGGAACGGCTTCGGCAAGAGTTACTGGCCGATAAGCGCCGCAAACGGTTCGATGAAGTCATCGCCGATATCCGGACCAATGCCGCTGTTCGCTTCGCCGAGGCTTCCCGCTATATCACCGAGGACACCGGCAAACGCTAGTCCGACCCGATTCCACAAACCTATCTCTTTCATGTAGAATTGTTCCCTCACGCGCGACTGGGTAAAAGGATCATGACACGCGTTTCGCTCCGATCAGATTGGCTGACCCGATTCAAATGGCCGTTGGCCTTGCTGGTGATTTCGACTTGGCCCGCAGCCTTTTCAACCGCTCATTTGCAGGATCGCATCGTAGCCATCGTGAATTCCGAATTGATCATGTTGTCGGACGTCAAGCGCGAGTTCAAGACGGAGCAGGAACGTCTCTCCCGTGAACACCGCGGGAACGATCTCGCCCATCGGTTGAAGACGGCTGAATATATGGCCTTGACGAAGCTGATCGAACGGAGATTACAACTGCAAGAAGCCCACGCCAAAAAAGTCGAGGTGTCCGATCTCGAAGTCAAGCAGGCGCTTGAGCAGATGAAACGCGAAAACCGCTCTCTCGACACCGCGAATTCGATGAATGTGCGGGACGTTCGCGACCAACTGATCCTCTTGAAGGTGATAGACCAGCACATTCGCGGCAACATTATGGTCGGAGACTCTGAGGTCAAGCGGTACTACCAAGAACATCGCGAGCGCTTCGCTCATCCCCAGGAGTATCAACTAAGCCAGATTATTATCAAGCCACGTTCCGCGGACGGACTTGCGGACGCCCTGACGAAAGCCCGACGCGCCATGGATGACCTGAAGCGTGGCGAGAAATTCGAAGATGTCGCCATGCAATATTCCGACGGTGCCAATGCCATGCAGGGTGGACGCCTCGGATTGGTCCGGCACGGGGAACTCTTACCCGAGATTGAACAGGCAATCGTGCACTTGGTACCGGGAGGTATCTCCGACATTATTGAGAGCCCGGAGGGAATCCAAATCATCCGTATGGATGACAAGAAGCCAAAACAGGTTCGTCAGTACGAGGACGTGTGGCGCGAAATTCAGACATTGGTCTATCAGAAGAAGAGCGATGACATGTACCAATCCTGGTTGGTGGATCTAAAGAATAAAGCCTACATCGAGATCAAGTTCGACCCAGCGGCCGACAAGCCTCAGCTGCAGCCTGTCCACTCCGTGCCTTAGAAAAGAGTATCAGCGCGACGTCCTTCGGCGGCGTCACGTAGGGCTCCCCACAGCCGATCCCGTCCATCCCCGGTCACCGACGAATACGGAATCACCGTTTCTCCTTCTGCCAACCCTAGATCCCGATCCACCTGTCTCAGGGCGCGCACTCGTTCGCTGGGCTTCAGCTTGTCGACTTTGGTCGCAACGACGAGCGGGCTTCGCTGGATGGACCGGAGCCATGCGATGGTCTGACGATCTTGGTCGGTCACGACCCTACTGTCCACCAACAAGACGACCTGATACAGTGAGGCTCGACCGATGAGATAGTCTTCAATCAGCGGTCCCCATTGGGTTCGGACAGACTTCGACACTTTGGCAAATCCATACCCGGGTAAGTCGACAAGGTAGAATCGCGACAGGTCGGGATCAGACGTCGAAATCAGAAACACGTTGACGGCCCTCGTTTTTCCCGGTGTCCGGCTGACTTTCGCCATGTCTCGGCGAGTGAGCAACGAATTGATTAACGAGGATTTCCCCACATTGGAACGCCCCACAAAGGCAATTTCATGGAGATCCCCGGAAGGAAATTGTTCTGGGGATACGCAACTTTTGATAAACTCAGCCGCGAAGATTTTCATGCCGCCAGGCTAGGTAATGGACTCAAGACGGAAACCAGGTCGCAGTCCGGTCTTTCTGCGTCACTACACATACGATCCTCCCCCACCCAAGTCAACCGGCCGGCGAACCGTTGCCCGCGTTCTCCTATGGAGCACGTTGTTCGTTGGGCTTCCGCTGGGCCTCCTGGCATTGACATGGCTCATGACTCTTCCTGATGTCGAACGCCTTGTGCGAACCGATCCAACATCGACGGCGCTCATGGAACATCGCCTGGCAACCGCAACTCACCAGGGGCGCACCGACAGGCGGGAATGGACCTGGGTACCGCTGAGCCGGATTTCGCCTGAGCTGCAACGTGCCGTGATCGCAGCAGAAGACGCCTCATTTTTCATCCATGAAGGGTTTGATTGGGATGGCATCCGCGACGCCGCGCTCTATAACCTCGAAGCGGGAAAGATGAAACGGGGTGGAAGCACCATTACTCAGCAACTTGCTAAGAATCTCTACCTGTCGTCTGAGCGTTCGCTGTTCCGCAAAGCTCGCGAGGCGTTGATCACTCGATCACTTGAACACCGGTTGACGAAGGCACGTATTCTTGAACTGTACTTGAATGTGGCGGAGTGGGGACGCGGCGTATACGGTGCCGAGGCTGCCGCTCGCCATCATTTCGCAAAATCGTCCTCGGACCTCACCGCCGATGAAGCGGCCTGGTTGGCGGCTATTTTACCCAGTCCACAACGATATGACCCCATTAAAAAAACGAAGGCGCTTACACGCCGGCATCAACGCATCCTTCGCTGGATGGATCTCGTCGCTGTTTCCGCTCACAAACGTACGCAGTAAAGACCCTGCTAGATTTCGTCCTCGTCACCAACTCGACGGTGATCTTGCTCGCCGAAGATGGCCGATTCGTACGCGTAATATTTGAATTCCAACAGGTTGTGGGAGGGATCTTCCAGAAAGAACGTGCGGTGCTCGATGCGCGTTCCAGGGAATCGTACGCGTGGTTGCTGGTAAAACGTAAGGCCTTTCGCCTTAGCCCGATCGGCCAGCGCCTGCCATTCCTCCAATGAGAGCAACACCAATCCGAAATGATGGGGGTAGATTCCTCTCTGCACCGGCCGTTCATCTTGTACCAGGTGTCCGACGAGCTGATGGCCGGCCAACCCCAGTGTCAGGGCTTGTTTCGATCGACGCCCCACTGTGCAGCCGAGGCCGTCCTCATAGAACCGGCGCGTGGCTTCTA
>CAZNBG010000085.1:0-9822 GCA_964570915.1 uncultured Nitrospira sp.
CCATTGCGCCCGCCGGTGGTCGGCCTGCTGGCGCGGCGCCAGGCGGGAAGGTTGGTCTTCGAGGCTCCGACGTCGATGATGGCCGGATCTTGCGGGACAGCGGCTCCCTCTTCTTGCAGAAATTGAGTGACGGAAAAGAGTGCCATGGCGTCAACATTGATGGCTGACGGTTCCACATCGGCTTGGGCCAAAAACTTGAGATGCTCGTCGACCTTGTCTCTTGGCGCCGCTGTGACCAAGACCTCTGAGCCCTTGGACTCGCGGGACGCTCCTTCAACCGGCTGTCCAGGCGGTAGGACTAGGCTTCCGACCGCCAGGTCTTCGAGCGGCATGGGCACGAGATTCTCGACTTCGAAGGGCACGACTTGCGCCAGCTTGACCGAATCCTTGAAGGGAAACGAGAGCGTTCGGACGAAGAGGTCTTGGCAGGGAATGGCGGTAACCAATCGGTCTGTGGCATAGAGTCCATGCTTCCAGAGGAAGCCTCGCAGTGATTGCACGCGTCGAGCCGGTTCAAGATCTTCCGGTCGGGAAAACGGCATAGGGTGTTGAAAGTAATCGACCGTTTCGCGTCCGCTCAGACGGCGGCGGAAACGGACGGCCTTCAAGCCCGTTTGTCCGATATCCAGCCCGACACATTCGTTCACGATTGCCATAACGGTGTTGGCGAATACTCCTACAAAGGATCTACTTTACAATGCAATCCTCGCCTGTGCCAAGGTTCCGACGATCTTCACGGTCATGGGAGTTCCAGGAGGCGGTGAGGGGAGGCCAAGCGTCCCAGCTTTTGCAACAAATCCAGGGCCGGGGATTACCGTCACGCTGAGATGCAATTGGCTGTTCGGCATCGGCTGTTGGATGGTGATCTGCCCGTCACCGGAGAATGAGCCGTCGATTCCCTCGCCTTTCAACTGCGTGACCTCGCAGAGGAGGTCACGGCAGGTCAGCCCTGCCGAAACTTTGCTGAATGTCAGCGACAAGGTTCGTCCGTTGCCGAGTGGAATCTGATCGATCACCAGGTCCGTTGCCTCGGCCGTCCAGGTCCCTTCACCCTTCATCGCGGTTGTGGCGACCAGGCCGGAATCGATCCGATGCGAGAAATCTCCGTTCAAAATACCGTGAGTGACGTAGCGGCGGACGATTTTAGAGAGATCTACTTGCTGAAACTGCCCCTTTGCCGTGATAGGGCCGGATAAGGAAAAGGAGGAGGCGGTGAGCGTACCCTTGGCGAGACTGGTATGCGATGAGTTCTCATCCAGTTGGACGACCACATCGAGTCCGAGCGCACCGCCCAACGCTTTCATGATTCCGAGTTTGGCCTGCAGAACAGCCATCTGGATGGGTGCAAGGTTCGGTTTCGAGAGGCTGACATTCCTCCATTCCAGGCTCAACGGCAAGCCCAGGGTCCAATCCGTCACTCGGACCTCCATACCGGTGGCCCGCTTGAGCTCCGCAACCAACCGTGCCTGGAGCATTCCATACGGGAAGGTCACCAGTACGCTCAGCGCCAAGATGCAGACTCCACCCAGAGTCCAGGCCAGTATCTCTCTCCACGCTTCGGTCCATTTGATGGTCATGATGTCCCGATCGTCACCCATTCCCGCACCGTCCAGGGTTCGGTATCGGGATATTGAAATGTCACTTCAAGCAGCACGGCTTTGGGCATTTTGCTGGCCGTCGGCCATTCGTCGATCCAAAGCCGGTTCTGTTCGTCGTAATATCGGACGTTGAAGGCCTGCACACGATCCGCCAGCTCCATCTGATCCAACGATTCGTTGGTATCGGTCAACGTGTAGACATTTCTACGCACGAAGCGGATCAACCGATCCCGTTCGCGTGTATAGACCACGCGAACGGTCTCGCTCTCTTTGGTCGTGACGACGACGGGATCGGTCTCCTTGGCGGTAGAGGTGCTCAATTCTTGGCTCATCGCGAGAAACGCGAGAGTATCGGCCGGATATCCTTCCCATGTCCCGTTGATCCCGATCCACGGGTATGCAAGATTGCGCTTACTGAGAGAGATTTCTTCCGCCATGAGTCGCAAAATCTTTCTTACGGTTTCTTCCCTCGCCGCGTGATCGCGACCGGCATCGACGGTCCTGGTTGTCGTAAAGAGCGACCCAAAGACCATGGCGCCGATCATGCCCAGCAGTGCGACGGCGACGAGGACTTCGACGAGGGTGAAACCCGTTTGGTCTCTAGAAAGTGAGACGGCCGGCAAAGACATACGTACTCACCTCCACATTTTCTTCAAGCTCGCCACGCGGCCAGAACACCTTGATGCGAATCTCTCGAATCAACTCCAGCGGGGTCGGCGCGATGATACGCTTCCATTTGTAACCGACGGCTCTGGGGACCGCCTGGGTGGTGGTCGGGGCCCCAAGCGGGAGGTTCTGAAAATCCCCGACGGTCTCACCTATGGCATATTGCCCCGCGAGTTCAGTTTCAAGTAATTTCTCTTGGGCCAAGAGGGTTGCGGCAGTCAGTTCGGTTGCTCGAGCCTGAAGATCCAGGTCGAAATTTCTGAGACCGAGGAGAATCGGAAGGGCGATCGCCAACAAGGCGATGGCCAGCAGCACTTCGAGCAACGTAAATCCGCCTTCATCGAAGTTGGGTTGATGTGCCGTTCGTCCCATTGCGACGTATCACTGATTGGGAAATACCCCCCTCGCGGCCCCGCCAACACCGGCTTGCGTGCCGGCTTTCAGTAGAATCTTTACGCGGTCGGGGATGATTCGGTTCGGTGGAGGATCGAGTCGTTCATCACTGACTCGAATCCCTCCGGTCAAGGAATCGACGGCCAATGCCAAGAGATTGTTCTTGCTGTCCATCAGATACAAGGTGACTGGTTCAATACGCCCGTTGGTAAAAAACGACACTGAGACTCTTCCGGAGAAACGCTTGTCCTGTCCGATAGAGACCTCAGTAAAGCGGATCGATCCCGGAAGCGAACGAGGTGTTTTCCAGCCCGGATCAAGAGGAATGCGCTCTTCCTTTCCTTCCACAATCATCGCCCAATAAGTTCCCTGATCCAGATCCATATAGAGCTTCAAGGGAGTCTGACCCGTTGCCGCTAAACCTTGTAAGGTTCGAAGAACCCCGACGAGTTTTCTCCCGGTGGAACGTAAATCTTCGTCGAGAACGATCCGAGGGAGAACGATGGTCACGACTCCGGCCAGGAGAAACAGGGCGATCAGCATTTCCAGGAGCGTGAAACCCTCGGAAGAACGCAGGAGGCGAGGCCCAGGGCGTACGGTGCAACTGAGCTGGCGACCCTGCTCCCTTCGATCCGATGGTAACCCGAGCTCGATCATTGAGTCTATTCTTTGTCCAGGTTCCAATTGGTGATGTCGGCGTTCACACCTTCACCGCCGACTTCGCCGTCCGTTCCAAGGGAGGTCACTTCGTAGTCTATCTTTTGGTCTCCCCGTTGGACCGGGCTGAGATACTTGTAGGGAGTGCCCCACGGATCTTCCGGGAGTTTCGGCAGGTACCCTCCGATCTTCCATTTTTTGGGAACGACCCCGACCGACGGTTTTTCAATCAGCGCTTTGAGTCCCTGTTCAGTCGTGGGATACACGCCGTTATCCAATTTGTAGAGCTGGAGCGCGCCCTCGATATTTCGAATCTGCACTTTTGCCGCCGTGCGTTTGGCGTCATCCGTCCTGCCCATAATGCGAGGAACGACCAAGGCGGCAAGAATGGCCAAGATGGCCACGACCACCATGATTTCAATGAAGGTAAAACCGGCGGAGTTCCCTGAGGTCCGCTGGATCAGATGGGCGAGCACGCGACGAAGTCGGTTCCTTTCGCCGACATGTGTGGTGTCCTGGGTCTGCTTTTCCGAATCAGTCATCGTGAGTCCCCCTTTGTCTCATTCCAGCTCTTCCCCTCCCAGTGACGGATCGCCCACCCTTAGTGGACCATCTGGCCCATCTCAAAGATGGGTAATAGAATCGCAACGACAATGAAAAACACTATGACGCCCATGACCAGGATCATGATCGGTTCCATGAGCGAGGTCAATCGCGTGATTACTCGCTCGACCTCGCCGTCGTAAATTTGGCTGACACGACGTAACATCTCTTCCATTTCACCGCTTCGCTCACCGACGGCGATCATGTGGGTGACGAGGGCGGGAAATTCTCCACTTCGCTTCAAGGGATCCGCGATGGTCTCACCCTCGCGGATGTTCTGCCGCGCCATCTCGACCGTTTCTTCCAGTACCCGATTGTTCATGACTCGCTTCGAGACATCCAGCGCGTCGAGCAATTGAACGCCGCTCGACAACATCGTCGCCAGTGTGCTCGTGAGTCTGGAAATCGACACCATTCGTGCGACATCTCCGATCAAGGGGAGTCTCAAAATCATACGGTCCGCAACCATCCGGCCTGTCGCAGTCCGGATAAATCGCCGGATCACATACAGACTTCCGACCACAAGGGTCAGCAGCACCATCCAATAGTCGGCGAAGAATCCGCTGGCCGACATCAAGACGACCGTGGGCCAGGGAAGCGCCTGTTTCATGCTGATAAAGACCGCGGTGATCTTCGGAACGACGAAGGTCACCAAGAAAAACAGAACCGATACTCCGACGATGAGCATCAACACGGGATAGAGGATGGCGTTGGTGACCTTGTTCTTTAAGGCCAGTTGTTTCTCCAAAAATTCCGCAAGCCTGAATAAAATCTGATCGAGCGCTCCACTGGCTTCTCCGGCCCGTACCATGTGGACGTAGATGGGAGAAAAATCCTTGTCGTAGGTTTCCAAAACCGCGCTCAAGGCCTTTCCTCCACGAATTTGCTCGCGGATATCCGCGAGGAGGGCTTTGATGGGTTTTTTCTCCGCTTGATCCACGAGCACGCCGAGAGCATCGACGAGCGGGAGCCCGGCCACCAAGAGCGTCGCAAACTGCCTGGTCATCAGGGACAGGTCGTTTGCCGTCAGGACGGACGACCGTCCGATCGTGCGCCCCGTGGTGGCACGGGCTTTTTCGGGTGACCGACCCGATGACTGACTCTGCTCGACCACGTCGGTCGGATAGACGCCCTCTTTTCTCAGCTTCAGCCGCGCGACCTTGATGTTCTCAGCATCGACGATTCCGGCGGCGGCTCCGCCGTCGGTGCGGTACCCTTGGTATTGATAGACGGGCATGATCAGCAGGCTCCGGAGGGGGCACACGGGGTCGCAGGCTGTCCGACGGTCCGATTTCGAATCAGCTGAAGAGGGTGGTCGGAGAATCGGCGCGGCATTTAGTCGACTTCAATCTCTTGTTGGGTGATCCGCATGACTTCTTCCAGCGTGGTGTGGCCTTGGAGGACGCGTTCAGCGCCTTCCTGCTTCAATGTCACCATGCCTCTGGCAGTCGCGGCGTGCTTGATGGCCGTCGAATCGGCCTTGCTGCCGATGAGTCGCCTGATTTCGTCGTCGAGCACCATGAGCTCAAAGATGCCGGTGCGTCCGCGATAGCCGGTCTGGGAGCAGGCTGCGCATCCCGCTCCTCGATAGAGGGTTATGTTCGAACCGGGTGCCATGTCGAGGCGACTCAATTCTTCTTCGCTCGGCGTATAGGGGTGTTTGCAGTCCGGGCAAATCCTTCTGAGCAGTCGTTGAGCGAGGACGGCAACGACCGATGACGCGACGAGAAAGGGTTCGATTCCCATATCGATCAGCCGAGTGGGGGCGCTCGCTGCGTCGTTGGTATGCAGGGTAGAGAACACTAGGTGTCCGGTCAGCGACGCGTGGATGGCGATCTCCGCCGTTTCGCGGTCGCGAATCTCGCCGATCATGATGACATCGGGATCTTGCCGCAAGATGGACCGCAGGCCGGCCGCAAACGACAAATTGATCTTGGGGTTCACCTGCATTTGCCCGACGCCGAGTAACTGGTATTCGACCGGATCCTCGACCGTGATGATGTTCTTGTCCGGGGCATTGATATGGCTCAAGGCGGCATACAGCGTGGTGGTCTTGCCGCTTCCCGTGGGGCCGGTGACGAGAATGATCCCGTGAGCGAGTTGGATCAATTGATGAATCACCGCGAGGCGTTCCTTCGAGAAGCCCATTTCCGACAGGTTCAGGAGGCGATTTTCCTTCTCCAGCAATCGCAAGACGACCCGTTCGCCGTGTGAGGTGGGCAGCACGGAGACCCGGAGGTCGATATCCTTGCCGGCGGTACGAATGGCGAACCGGCCGTCCTGCGGCAAACGCTTTTCGGCAATGTTGAGGCCGGCCATGATTTTCAGACGCGCGATAATGCTGGCTTGCAAATGCTTGGGCGGTGTAAGAACCGGATAGAGGACGCCGTCAATGCGATACCTGACCACCAGTCCGCGCTCGAACGATTCGAAATGAATGTCGCTTGCCCGCTGCCGAACCGCCTGAAACAGCACCGAGTTGACCAACCGAATGATCGGGGCCTCATCGGTCGCATCCAGCAAGTCTTGTGGCTCGTCCAGTTCGTGCGCCAACTGGTCGAGACTTTTGCTGGCCGCAATATCTTCCATCACTTGTTCGGCGCCGGCCGGGTTGGCAATCTCGTCGTAGGCCCGGTTTAAACACGCAAGCAGGACGACGCTGGTCGTCAAGACCGGCTTAATCGGTTTACCCAATAGAAGTCGAAGATCATCCAGTGCAACGGTTTCCAGCGGGTCAGTTGAGGCGGTCAAGATTGTCCCGTCTTCAGATCGGAGCGGCAAGACACGGTATCGCCGGCAAAAGGCAATTGGGACTCTTTTGATCAGTTCGTGGTCGACATGCGTGGTATCCAGATGAGGCATCCAGGCCATCTCAAATTGCTGTGCGAGCGCTTCCAGGAGCTGTTCTTCCCGCAGTAAGCGCAGATGCAGTAAGACTTCTCCCAATCGGCCGCCCTTGTCCTGTTGATAGGCCAATGCCTCCTCGAGTTTCGACTCCACTAAGTTGAACTTCTCCTCGAGAATGCGTCCCAGCCGTGGCCGGCTGGAGCCCGGATTGGGGTGGTCGTTCTGCAGCCTTTCAGACAATTTCGCCTGACCTCTCTTAGGTGGTAAAGATACTATCCCTTCCAACAGCCTGGCAAGGACACCCTGTATTCTTCACGTAAAGTTGAGCCCTTGAGTGTTCTGGTCCAGGCTACCCGCGTTTATACCTCGTCCACCATCCGCTCGAGCAGGAGTCAATTCGTCGTGTATCAAAAAGAGCAGTAATCCAAACGATCACGGAGAGCATGGGGAGTGAATTAGGAGATGCGAAGAGCGGTCCAGGCAGTCTCAGCGAAGCTCGTATGTGATCGTCGAGCGTTGATTACTTCGAACCACGTCGAGCTTGACGATCTGCTCATTCTTGAGTTGCTGCAGTAAACTCAACATGGTGCTCGGATCACGGATGTCGACTCCATTGACCCGTTGCAGCACATCCCCCGCTTGGACCCCGATTTTTTCATAAAAGCTGGCCGGAGCGACGTAATCGAGGCGAAATCCATTGATGGCCCCATTGACCATGTTTGGGGCGGCTCTGGCCTGCGACAAGAGTTTCGGCAGATCATTCATGGCTTGTTCCACTTCACGGCGGTCGACGACTTTTCGTATGGGCGCGCCCGGTATTGGAGTCGGGGTGGCGGTCGGGACAGCGCCGGAAGAGCCGCCCGGTGCAGCTGGATTGTCGGATAACGCCAGTTCCAACAACTCCTCTACGTTGCCTTGACGGACCAGGAGTCCGTTCCGACGAATTTCGCTCACTTCTCCCAGATCGAGCACTGAGTCATGGACGCGATACAACAACTGCTGCTTGGAGGACAGTTCCTCGACGATCGCAAAGATGCCGCGTTGATCGCCAAACACGATACCGATCAAGCGAATCCTGGCCGCCAACCCCAGGGACGCGCGAACCGGGGTGCCGGAGAGATCTCGTCTATCAGAATGTGTCGCATTCGGGTGTCCATTCTGAGGCGTAGGAGGGAGTAGGAACAGACCGCTGGCCTGCACATCGTCCACCGCCTGTGTCGGTGAATAGGATGCCAGCAATGGAGAGCCTTGAAATCCATTGCTGCCGGAGCCACGCGCTTGATCTGGGATCACATACAACGCTTCGGCGACGAAGGCATTGATTGAGTGGGCAACGAGCAGACCACACACAACCATACAAAGAAACATTCCGACGCGACGCGCATGTTGCCGAGGTATGGCGGCCAAAGGCTTTTCCTCTCTTCCTGCTTCTCCTGCATCGTACCTGGACAGTATCGGTGGTCGCAAGAATCTTTTATGAACGGTCTTTTCGCAGAAGGAGTAGACAAACAGACGGAAGCACGCAATAATCCCTTTCTCATTCAAAATTCAAGGGAGAGCGCACGCGTGAAGAAAGCACTGATCACTGGGATTACCGGCCAAGATGGATCCTATCTGTCGGAGTTTTTACTCGCCAGAGACTATGAAGTCTACGGTATCATCCGCCGTTCCAGCTCCTTCAACACAGGCCGTATCGATCCGATCTATGAAGACCCGCATGTGCCTCACCGGCGTCTCCACTTGGTCTATGGCGACCTGAACGACGCCAGTTCCCTGAATCGCATCTTGCGTACCGTTCAACCGGACGAAATCTATAATCTCGGCGCGCAGAGTCACGTCCGTGTGAGCTTCGATATTCCCGAATATACCGGAGAAATAACAGGACTTGGCACGATCCGGCTTCTGGAAGCCATCCGCGAATCGGGGCTCAAACCGAAGTTCTATCAAGCTTCATCCAGCGAAATGTTCGGCAAGGTGCTGGAGGTGCCGCAGAAGGAAACGACTCCCTTCTATCCCAGAAGCCCGTATGGGGCCGCAAAGGTCTATTCCTATTGGATTAC
This sequence comes from uncultured Nitrospira sp., assembly GCA_964570915.1. Classification (GTDB taxonomy): domain Bacteria; phylum Nitrospirota; class Nitrospiria; order Nitrospirales; family Nitrospiraceae; genus Nitrospira_D. The sequence goes on from CAZNBG010000085.1 coordinate 8,825, forward strand.
GGTGAACTACCGTGAGGCGTATGATCTCTTTGCGTGCAACGGAATTCTGTTCAATCATGAATCGCCGCGACGGGGTGAGACCTTCGTCACGAGGAAAATTACCAAAGCGGCGGCGCGCATCAAGCTGGGGACCCAACGCGATCTGTTTCTGGGGAACCTCGATGCGAAGCGCGACTGGGGATTCGCCGGGGACTATGTCGAAGCCATGTGGATGATGTTACAAGCGCAACGGCCTGAGGACTATGTCATCGCCACGGGTGAAACTCATACGGTCAAGGAAATGTTGGAGCTGGCATTTGACCGGCTGCAATTGGATTGGAAAAAACATGTGAAGATCGACGAGAAGTATTATCGACCGACCGAAGTCGATCTGCTCATCGGGGATGCCACGAAGGCGAAAAAACAACTTGGTTGGCAGCCGAAGGTACGATTCGAAGAGTTAATCGCCATGATGGTCGATGCGGATTTGGCTGCGGAAAGAGAAAAGTTGGATGGGACGAGAAAGCGAACCTAGCGGAGGTGCGTTCTGACCACCGGAACTTCATTTTGGGAAGATCAGTGTGTCGTGGTGACGGGTGGCGCCGGGTTCCTCGGCTCGTTCGTCGTTGAGCAATTACAAGCAAAAGGCTGTCGGCAAGTCGTGGTTCCACGGAGCAAGGACTACGATCTGGTGCAGATGGATGCCGTACGGCAGCTGTATCACGACGCGAAGCCCGACACGGTGATCCATCTGGCGGCGCGTGTGGGTGGAATCGGTGCAAACCAAGCCAATCCAGGACGGTTCTTCTACGACAACTTGATGATGGGGGCACAGCTGATCGAGGTGGGCCGTCAACGGGGGCTTAGGAAGTTTGTGGCACTCGGGACGATTTGCGCCTATCCCAAGTTCGCCCCGATCCCATTCAGGGAAGATGACATCTGGACCGGCTATCCCGAGGAAACCAATGCCCCGTATGGGCTGGCCAAAAAGATGATGCTGGTCCAGTCGCAGGCCTATC
>CAZNBG010000086.1:0-309 GCA_964570915.1 uncultured Nitrospira sp.
CGAAGGGTGCGGGGCTACCTTCACGCTCGATCTTCCGTTAGTCCTCGCGGAGGCTGCCGCATGACATCTGATCAGACGACCGACAATCGGCGAATTCTAGTCATAGACGATAACGTCAACATCCACGAGGACTTCCGAAGAATGTTGGCGTCGCCGAATGATTTGGACTCATTCAGTCAGGCTCGGACCACCTTGTTCGGGGACGGGCCGATGCTTCCACCGCCGGTCCAGTATGAACTGGATTGCGCGAGCCAGGGGCAAGCGGGTTTTGACCTTGTCCAGGCCGCTCACCGGAAGGGAAATCCCTAA
>CAZNBG010000086.1:319-6617 GCA_964570915.1 uncultured Nitrospira sp.
TTTGCCCGGCCCGTCCACGGGAGGGGGAACCCTTTGGCGGTGGATTTCGTCGATATGGGTAGGCGGCCGGGATGGGATGGTTTCGAAACCGTTGGACATCTTTGGTCGGCCGATCCTGACGTTCACATCGTGATGTGCACGGCGTACTCCGATCATCCATGGGAAGACGTGAGTCGCGGGATCGGAGACACCGACAAGCTGCTCATCTTGATGAAACCGTTCAGCAGTATGGAAGTCATTCAACTGGCCAAGGCACTGACGAAGAAGTGGACCCTGGCTCGCGCGGTCAAACGGCAGATTGAGATTCTTGCCCTCAGCGTAACCCAGCGAACGGCGGAACTGCAGAAAGCGAATGAGCGTCTTCAAGAACGTGCCGATGGCCGGGTGGTGGAGAGTCTCACGAGCCACCAGCCTCCAGACAGCGTCACGGAAGCGTTTCGACAGAAAGAAGACTTCTTGGCGATTATGAGTCACGAAATCGCGATGCCTATGAACGAGCTCATCGGTAAAGTCGCCCTGCTGCTCAACAGCACTCTCAATCCCGAGCAGCGGGAGCAGATGGCGACGATACAGAGATGCGCACAAGATGTCAGGACACTTCTCGGAGACATGCACGAGTTCATGGCTGGCCGGCGACCAGAAGCTCGGGTGGAACATCGTCAATGACGAAGATGGTCCACCTGCCGGATCGGTGGGCCGGAGTGATCATGGGTGCCGGAAATAAGAATCTCCGAGTCTTGGTGGTCGACGACAATCAGGCGATCCACGAGGACTTTCGAAAAATCCTGCAAGTACCAACTGAGGAGGCAGGCCTTCTTCAAGCGCGGGAGGCGGTGTTCGGAGAGACGTCGCTTATACAGGCCCTGGAACGGTTTGAGCTGGATTACGCCTATCAGGGGCAAGCTGCGTTGACTCTGGTACAGATGGCGCGCCGGGAAGGGAGGCCCTATGCGGTGGCATTTGTCGATATGAGGATGCCGCCGGGGTGGGATGGCTTGGAAACCATCGAACGGCTCTGGGAAGCCGACGGAAGGCTCCAAGTGGTTATCTGTACGGCCTATTCGGATCATTCGTGGGCGGAAATCGCCGCACGGCTGGAAATGAGTGACCGGTTGCTCATCCTTCGAAAACCGTTCGATTCGATCGAGGTTCAGCAGATCACTGCGTCATTGACGAGGAAATGGGAGTTGGGGCGCGATATCCGCCTGCAAATTGAAGACCTTGTTATGCAAGTCAACGCCCGCAATCGAGAACTGCAGGCCGCGAACCAATGGCTCGAACAGCAGGTTGCCGGGCGAACAGCCGAGCTTCAACATCGGAACGAGGAATTGCAGCAACTGGTTGAGGCACTCAACAAGGCCAAGGCGGCGGCGGACAACGCCAATCGTGCCAAGTCGCAGTTCCTGGCGCACATGAGCCATGAGATCCGTACGCCCATGAACGGGGTGCTGGGGATGAACGAGTTGCTTCTCGCCACACCGTTGACCGACCTCCAGCGGCATTTTGTGCAAACCATCTGCCATTCGGGCGAATCGCTGCTGCGGATCATCAATGACGTGCTCGACTTCTCCAAGATCGAGGCCAATAAAATGGACCTCGACGTGTCGGAGTTCGACCTGGCTGCGACCATGCAGGAGGCGGTCAATCTGTTTCTCGAGACGTCGCGGCGGAAGGGGCTCCACCTAGCGTGCCGTATCGACCCCGGGCTCCCTCACGTGTGGCGGGGAGATAGCGGGCGTGTGCGACAGATTCTTCTTAACTTGGTCGGCAATGCCGTGAAGTTTACGGAACGAGGCAGCATCTCGATTCACCTTCAAAGCCATGAAGATCGCCATGCTGATGCGTTGTTAAAGGTGACGGTTCAGGACACCGGAATCGGCATCTCTCCGGACGCGCAGCAGAACATTTTCGACCCCTTTGCACAGGCCGATGGATCAATGTCGCGACGGTTCGGAGGAACGGGATTGGGACTTGCGATCGTTCAACGACTGGTCGAAATGATGGAAGGAGAGATCGGCCTCGCCAGCATTCCAGGAAAGGGCTCCACGTTCTGGTTCACCGTCCTTCTTGGCAAGCCTGCCACGCCGGAGACCACCGGGGTGGAGAACCAGCGAGCTGATCATCCGCTCGAGTACGAAGCGTCGTTCAGTGGAAATTCCGGCGTCAATTCTTCCGGCCTTCCATCGCGCGCGCGTGTCCTCTTAGCCGAAGACGATCCAACCAACCGCGAGGTCTTTCTCCGTATGTTGGAGCTCTGCGGAGAATCGGTCGACATTGCACGTACGGGTCAAGAGGCGATTCAGGCGTTAGAACGGTCCCAATACGATCTGGTCTTCATGGATTGTGAAATGCCGGAAATGAATGGATTAGCGGCAACCACGGAAATTCGCCGACGGGGGTTTTCCAGAAAGGATGGTAGGCTGGTCCCCATTGTCGCGCTGTCAGGTTACGCGGTGAGTAGCTATCAAGTTGCGTGTCTGGCGGGCGGTATGGACGATTTCTTGTCGAAGCCGGTAGGGCTGAAAGAGATTCAGAAGGCCGTCCGTCAATGGCTTTCCGCACATGATGTCCGCGCAGCCTAGCGAACGTGGTCAACCGGCGCGGCCAGAACGAGGCGTGAATGACTCAGGAGATCGACAGGAGTAATCAAAACCTTCGGATTTTGGTAATCGACGACAATGTCTCGATCCACGATGATTTCCGAAAGATCCTTCAATCGGGAACTGAGACGCAGGCCTTGGATCAAGCGCGCGCCTTGTTGTTCGGCGGCGATCCTCTCCCAAAGACTCGTGTGCGGTTCGAATTAGATCATGCCGACCAGGGCCAAGCCGCGGTGGCTCTCGTCCACACGGCGTGCCGGGAGGGACGGCCGTATGCGGTGGCGTTTGTGGACATGCGGATGCCTCCGGGGTGGGATGGGTTGGAAACCATCGAGCATCTTTGGGAAACCGATGCACGGCTGCAGGTCGTCATCTGCACGGCCTATTCAGACCAACCTTGGGATGAAATCAGCGAGAGAATAGGCAAAACTGACAAGTTATTGATCCTTCAGAAGCCGTTTAACGGCATTGAAGTCTTGCAACTCGCCGCTGCACTCTGCCGGAAGTGGGATTTGGGAAGTAAAGCGGCATGGCGACTGAATGAATTGAGCCATCTCGTCGATGAGCGCACGGTGGAGCTCCAACGCGCCAACCATCAGCTCACACAGACCAATGGTGTGCTGACGAGAGCCGTGGCGGATCTTGAAGCCGCACAGGCGGAAATTTTACGACAGAACGGTGAGTTGGAGCGCCTCGCATCCCGTGATCCGCTCACCGGATGTTTGAACCGCCGTGCGTTCTACGCGTTGTTCGAAACGGTGTTTGCGGAAAGTCGCAAACACGGGAGTGAACTCTGCTGTTTGATGGTCGACATCGACCATTTCAAACGGGTGAATGATCAACTCGGACACGCAGTTGGGGATCAAGCCATTCAAGCGGTCGCTCATTGTCTGTCCGCAGGGTTGCGTTTGACGGATATCGTGGGGCGCTATGGAGGCGAAGAGTTTTGTCTGATGTTCCCACGCACGACGCTCGCCGAAACTTCGGACCTGGCGGAGCGTCTGCGGATTCGGATTGAAACAGAGGCCGGCGATCGAGTGCGCATGGTGGCCGGGATGGTGCTGACGGTGAGTATCGGAGTGTCGACGACCGCCCTTGGAGCGCGGACTCCGTTGGAGCTGATCGATCAAGCAGACAAGGCTCTCTATGCGGCGAAGGAAGGCGCGCGGAACTGTGTGATGGTGCTTGATCTGTTGGTCCCGTGGCTGAAACCTTCCGAGCAACTCGAACTCCAAGTCAGGCGGATCACTCCACGCTCAAGTTCACCGACTGCTCGATAGGCATTTCTGGTCTACATGATGATTGGGCGCGCGAGTATAATGGGACCCCGCTGCATTCTCTCTCGTGCATGACACCCATCGGCTCTTGTGCGTTTTCTTGAATTCAAGACGTGTATAATGCTGGTGGATGACACGTCTGTTTAGTCATTTTCAGTCCTCGGTCGGCAGCAAAGTCGTGATGGCTCTGACCGGACTGGGCCTCGCCGGTTATGTGATCTTCCACCTGTTGGGGAATCTTCAAGTCTTCGAAGGGCCCCATGCGCTCAACAGTTACGCGGCATTTCTGCGCGAGATGCCGATCCTCCTGTGGGCAGCCCGAATAGGATTGCTGAGTATTGCGGTCGTCCATATCGTGCTCGCCATCCAGCTCAGCCTGCGAAACCGTCGTGCTCGCCCGACCGCGTACGCGATCCGCGAGTATCGCCAAGCATCATTCGCCTCAAGAACAATGGCGGTCTCCGGGGTCGTGCTGGTGCTCTTCATCGTGTTCCATCTGCTGCATCTGACGGCGGGCGTCATCGATCCATCATCTTCCGAGCGCGTCGATGCGGAAGGCTATCGCGACGTCTACGGCAGGCTGATGTATGCCTTTCGGAATCCATTCATCGTCGGACTCTACATTGCTGGTCAGTTGGGGTTGGGCCTGCATGTAAGCCATGCCATCTCCAGCAGCTTACAGTCCCTCGGGTTGGAACATGCGGCGGTCAATCGTCTATTCAAGTCCGCTGGTCCTGCAGTTGCGCTATTGGTGGTTCTGGGCAATGTCGCCATCATCCTGGCAATCTTCCTGGGGATCGTGCGCGCATGATGATGCTCGATCCAAAAATTCCCTCCGGGCCGCTGGAAACGAAATGGGACCGGCGCCGCTTCAGCGAAAAACTGATCAGTCCCAACAACAAACGGAAACTCACGGTCATTGTCGTTGGCACCGGCCTCGCCGGAGCCAGTGCGGCTTCAACGTTGGGCCAACTTGGCTATCAGGTGGAGTGCTTTTGTTTCCAGGATAGCCCGCGCCGCGCGCACAGCATTGCGGCACAGGGGGGAATCAACGCGGCGAAGAATTACCAGGACGACGGGGACAGTGTGGGCCGGTTGTTTTATGACACCATCAAAGGCGGAGATTTTCGCTCTCGGGAGGCGAACGTCTATCGGCTTGCTCAGGTCAGCACCCAAATCATCGATCAATGTGTGGCGCTCGGCATTCCGTTCGCCAGGGAATACGGGGGGCAGTTGGCGAACCGGTCATTCGGCGGCGTTCAAGTCTCTCGTACGTTCTATTGTCGAGGGCAGACCGGACAGCAGCTTCTCTTAGGCGCCTATTCGGCACTCTGCTGGCAGATTGAACGTGGACAAGTCACCATGCGCCCGCGGACCGAGATGCTTGATCTGATTGTGGTCGACGGGCAGGCGCGAGGTATTGTGGTGCGTGATTTGGTCACTGGACGGTTGAGCGTCCATACAGCCCATGCCGTGGTGCTTGCCACGGGCGGCTACAGCAATGTGTACTATCTTTCGACCAATGCCAGCGGCAGCAACGTGACGGCCACGTACCGGGCATGGAAGCAGGGGGCGGCATTCGCGAATCCTTGCTTTACGCAGATCCACCCCACGGCGATCCCACCGGGGGATGCCCACCAGGCCAAGTTGACACTGATGTCCGAATCGCTGCGGAACGATGGGCGACTGTGGGTACCGAAGATGTCGGCGGATCACCGGTGCCCGGGCGACATTCCCGCTGCAGAACGTGACTACTTTCTGGAACGCCGGTATCCACGCTTTGGCAATCTCGCGCCACGAGACGTCGCATCCCGTGCCGTGAAGGATGTGTGCGATGAGGGGCGTGGTGTCGGGCCCAGCGGTCACGGCGTGTACTTGGACTTCGTCGATGTGATCGAACAGGAAGGGCTGGAGGTGGTCCGCGAGCGCTATGGCAACTTATTTGACATGTATCATCGGATCACGGGAGAAGACGCCTATCACGCGCCCATGCGAATTTATCCGGCGCCGCACTATACGATGGGAGGTCTCTGGGTCGATTACAATCTCATGAGTACCATCCCGGGGCTCTTCGTGATCGGCGAAGCCAACTTTGCCGATCACGGCGCCAACCGGCTCGGAGCCAGTTCGTTAATGCAAGGGCTCGCCGATGGGTATTTCATCCTGCCGTATACAATCGGGCATTACTTGGCGACGGCCAAACTTTCGTTGATCCGAGAAGATCACAAGGAATCTCGTGCGGCGCTTCAGCGCGTGACGAACAGAATCGGTCGCCTGCTGAATGCGAAGGGCTGTCGAACGGCCGCCTCCTTCCATCGAGAGGTCGGCACACTCTTGTGGAATCACTGTGGCATGTCTCGGAATGAGGCAGGGCTCAAACTGGCCCTGACATCGGCCCCGTCGCTGCGGGAAGAATTTTGG
>CAZNBG010000086.1:6627-9813 GCA_964570915.1 uncultured Nitrospira sp.
GGGATCGGGAGAAGACTTCAACCAAGAGTTGGAGTACGCGGGGCGGGTGGCCGACTATCTCGAGTTCGCCGAGCTGCTCTGTCACGACGCGTTGCATCGGGATGAGTCGTGCGGGGCACATTTCCGTGAAGAGTACCAAACGGACGACGGTGAACCGGAGCGCGATGACACCCGCTTTGCGCACGTGGCTGCATGGGAGTACCGCGAGGGGGCATCGCCCATGTTGCACAAAGAGCCCCTCGCGTTCGAGTTCGTTCAACCGACCACGAGAAGCTATCAGTAATCGGCAATATGACCTTCACGCTGAAAATCTGGCGTCAAAAGGGTCCGGAGGACAGCGGCCGGTTTGTAACCTATGAGGCGCACGACGTGAGCCCCGGCATGTCGTTCCTGGAAATACTCGATGGTGTTAATCAGAGATTGATCGCCAATGGTGAAGAGCCGATTGCATTCGAACAAGATTGCCGCGAAGGTATTTGCGGAAGTTGTTCGTTGGTGATCAACGGCATCCCGCATGGACCGGACCGCGGCATGACAACCTGTCAATTATACATGCGGCGGTTTCCCGATGGAGCCGTCATCACGGTCGAACCCTGGCGGGCTCGGGCGTTCCCCATCATCAAAGACCTGGTGGTCGATCGTCGCGCGCTGGATCGGATCATGCAGGCGGGCGGCTATATCTCCGTCAACACCGGTGGAGCGGTGGATGGGAACGTCCTGTTGATCGGGAAGGATCAAGCCGAAACCGCGATGGATGCCGCGTCGTGTATCGGTTGTGGGGCTTGTGTGGCGGCTTGCAAGAATGCCTCGGCCATGCTGTTCGTGGCGGCGAAGGTGTCGCACTTGGCGAGCTTGCCGCAAGGCAAGCCCGAACGAACAGGCCGTGTGAAAGCCATGCTCGAAGCCATGGATCGAGAAGGATTTGGTTCTTGCGGCAATCAGTATGAGTGTGAAGCTGTCTGTCCCAAAAGCATCGGTGTCCGATTCATCGCCAACCTCAATCGTGAATATCTCCGTGCCGGCGTCGTCGAATCCGGTCTTCTCGGTGAGCCGGAAGCTCCCCACGCGGAGTCCGCCTAGGGGAAACATGAACGACTTTTCTCCTATGCGGCAGACCGCCGGTTTCTGATCGCTCAATGGCGGAAAGGACTGGTGGAGGCCGATTTGCTCCAGATAGTAATCAACTTGACTATGAAGGAAAGGCCTTTATAGTGCAATCAGAGACGAGGATGTGCGTGGACCCGACGGAAAGTACCACATGAGTCGTCAAGGGATCTGCCCCCAATGCCGAAACGGCGATGTCTCTCGCGCACGGCCGCAATCACTGCGTGAATTGGTGGCGGCGCTGATTTGGTTGGCTCCATTTCACTGCCGGCATTGCGATCATCGATTTCTCGCCCGTCGCATGGGCAGAGAGGGTTCTTCACAGCTTCTAGACCGCCGGGAACATCTCCGCATTCCTGTCCGTCTGTGTCTGTCATTTTCCGGTGGAAAAATACGAGGCGACGGCACCGTGATGGACCTTTCGCTTGGAGGGTGCATCATCAGGAGTGAGACAGAGGTGCATATCGACGACATTTTTTACCTGGAAATCGTCCTTGCCGAAGATGAACGCCCGGTCGAGGTGGCGGCCATGGTTCGCTCCGTCAGTGCACGTGGCATTGCGTTCAAATTCCTTCGCAAGGCTCAAGAGAACAAACGGCTTCTCAATTTTATCCAGTCACTTTCGGGTTCCACCTCCGCTGTGCTCTCCAAGGCCGTTGAATCAACGGTCTCGATGTAATCCCTTTCTTTTGAGCTTAAGTCGGCGTTTCCCAGGCAGACGGCAAGGGATAGTCCGTGATCAAACGGTCATGCTCGGCGACATCGAACGGCTCGATCGTCAGATCGTCTCGATTCATGGGCTCTAGACAGGCTGATGAGCAGAGCACGTCGATCAATGCGCGTGCCTTGTCTATTGTTGAAAACCGACAGAGGCCATGTTCGGGCATACCTGACGACGGATGCCAAAAGGCCAGGTCGATCGCACTCCCTTGATAGATGCCCAAGGTCCGGTGCCGCACTTGAACCCCCCCGGCTTCATCGAACGACTGTCTGCTTGGCATAAGACCTCTTGACCGACATATCCAAATGAGTATCCCCATGGTAGCATGATCGTGAAAGCGGACAATACGGCATCCGTATTGTCCAAGGAGGGGATGATGGGGCGCATTGTGTGGAAACAGATGGCGATCATCATGGTGATGATCGGTGCATTCTCGGTATCCGGCTGTGGCTACAACGACCTCCAGGGCTTGGATGAGGACACCAAAGCCGCGTGGAGTGAAGTGATCAATCAGTATCAGCGCCGCGCCGATCTCATTCCCAACCTTGTTGCGACGGTCAAAGGATACGCGGCCCATGAAAAGGAAACGCTTGAAGGTGTCGTCAATGCCCGGGCCAAGGCGACAGGGGTGCAAGTGACGCCCGAGGTGCTGAAAGACCCGGCGGCGTTCGACGCCTTTCAAAAAGCCCAGGCCGGTCTCACCTCAGCGCTCGGCCGGCTCATCGCGATCGCCGAAAATTATCCGAACCTAAAGGCCGATCAAAATTTCAGGGATCTCCAGAGCCAGCTGGAAGGGACAGAAAATCGGATCACCGTGGCACGCAAGCGGTACATCGATCGCGTTGCGGAGTACAACAAGATGATCCGATATTTCCCGACCAACCTGACCGCCAAGCTTCTGCTGCATCTGGAGGAGAAGCCCAACTTTACGGTCGCCAATGAGAACGCCGTGGCCAAGCCGCCTGACGTGAAGTTTTGAATCGAGGGAGAAACCGAGGAGAGGGTTGAACGTACCCGGAATGAGCCGTCTCGCGTTCTGCTGTTATCTGGCCGCTGCCTCCTTCTTTTTCACAACGCCTGCCTCCGCGCTTGATGTTCCTCCACTGACTGGGCGGATTGTCGATCTCGCTCACGTCTTACCCGACGCTACGGTTGAGTCGCTCACCGCTCGACTTGCGACGCATGAAGCACAATCGAGCAACCAGGTCGCCATCCTCATCATTCCCTCTCTCGAAGGGGAACCCCTCGAAGAATTCTCCCATCGTGTGGCGACCACGTGGAAACTCGGTCAGAAAGGCACCGACAACGGCGCCCTCTTAGTGGTGGCGATAGGAGAACGAAAAGTTCGAATTGAAGTCGGG
>CAZNBG010000087.1:0-9762 GCA_964570915.1 uncultured Nitrospira sp.
ATCTTCACCGGCTTCGAGTCGTACCACTGCGAAATGTCGTACCCTCGGTCACTTGATGCCGCCATAATGAGCCCTCCTTGTTATCCGACTTTCCTCATCAACGATGACTTTCACGAATGGCCGGAGACTCGCCAGTTCCTATATCGCTTTGATTTCGAAAACTCATACCCAAGCAAAGCGAGGAGGAGCAGGACGGTCAACGGTCCAATGGCTTTTCGGGCAATTGCCGCATAATCAATTTGCTGTACTCGCAACAGATAAGAAGAAGGACTGAACCCTTCCGGAGTGATGATCAACTTGTAAAGTCCCTTAGCTAGCTTAGCTTCCCCTCGGACCACTCCATCTAGATGAATCGCCGGCGGCCAGTACGCGACGGTCTCATCTTCTGTGGCCTCGTTGAGCCCTCTCACGACTCGCACTCCCACCGGCATATTGCGTAACCCTGGATCAACAAGATCGACCACAAGGAACGTCTCGCCTTCACCAGGAATCTCGGTACAATACTGGGCTTTTGCCTCATTCTGCGGCTGATAGGCGTTGAAATGGACGAGGCTTCCTCCAATCCTTTGAACACAGCTATCTTCCTCAATTGCCACGTTGCCGTGAGCACTTGCTACACCAGGGAGGAGAGCCATAAGAAACGCGAGGCCACGGATGAATCGATAAGACGAGGTCTTTTGTTTGAGTTTGACCCTGCTCACGCGCGCAGGCACTCTATACGGCACTACAGCGATAACGCTCAATACGATCACTGCCAAAATCACGAGTATCATCGGCCTTCACCCCCTTTCTCCCTAAAGAAAGCATACTCCCCACAATATGAAGGCTGCATTAGAGCATCATGAAGAATTCTTCATAATTCTTTTACCGCCAAGTATTCTGGACACAAGAACCGGCGCTACCCGGCTCTTTCGATTCTGGAAACCGGCGATGCCGACAAGGTAGAAAAGGAGGTAGTACTCAGAGGTACCAGAGGAACTCACGTCGATGAAGGAGATATTTCAAAACTCTGATGCGAGGCCGGTTCTTGGTCTAACCAGGCATCGCCCTCGGGCTGATGGCTTACCCCTGATGCAAGCGACTTGAAATCAAAGAGTTGGGGATCCATTAAGAGAGCGGGTGCGACGTTTGTTACTGCCGCAGCGATGCTGTCGGAACAGCCGGGGGATGTTCGCTCCCATTCCTGGAGCAATGCCTTCACTTTTTTCCGTTTCAAGTCCTGCTGCGAACCACAGAGGTCACATGGAATGATCGGAAACGCCCGTAGCTCGGCATATCGTGCAAGGTCGGTCTCTTTGACCATGGCCAGCGGTCGGATGACGAGGTGTCGTCCATCCTTTGAACGGAGCTTCGGCGGGATGGCTTTCAGTTTGCCAGAGTAGAACAGATTCAAAAACAAGGTTTCAATGATGTCGTCACGGTGATGACCAAGCGCGATCTTCGTGGCACCAAGCTCAGTGGCGACGCGATACAGGTGTCCTCGCCGTAACCGTGAGCATAATGAGCACGTCGTCTGCCCCTCCGGGATCAGTCGCTTCACGATCGAATAGGTATCACGGGATTCAATATGAAACGGGATTCCACGGCTGGTCAGGTACTGAGGGAGTACGTGTTCCGGAAATCCTGGCTGCCGTTGGTCAAGATTGACGGCCACCACATCAAAGCGAATCGGAGCCCGGCGTTGCAACACGAGCAAGATATCCAGTAAACCATAACTGTCTTTACCGCCTGATAGGCAGACCATCACCTTGTCCCCATCGTCAATGAGATGATAGTCAGCGATAGCCTGGCCCACTAGCCGGCAAAGGCGTGTTTGCATCTTCTCCGTTTCTTCGTCTAATTTGTGCAAGAGTGTTGGAGTTGGCGGGACGAGCATGGCAGGATTGTAGCCGCACCGTCGTGGTCTTGTCGACAGTTCGATTTCGCAATGAGGCGAACACACAATGGCGCAGTCTATTCTTTTCGTATGTACCGGTAATATCTTCAGGAGTGTGGCAGCCGAATACGCGTTGCGGGCCCAGCTAGAGCAGCACCTTTCCTATCGGGTTGAATCGGCGGGCATCGAAGCCAAGTCAAAATCGGTCCACCCGGTCATTTCCAACCGGCTGATCCAAAAAGGCATTGATCCTTCCGCACACATCCCACGGCTTCTGACCAAGGAACTGGTCTCCCGGAATGACTTGATCATCGCGATGGGCCTCGGCCATCGTGAGTTTATCCAAAAGCGATTCGGGTTGAAGGTTCCGCTCTTCAATGAAGTGTCGTTCGGCGAAGACCTCCCGATCCTCGACTTGCACGAAGCCCTGCCTGATTGGGAATGCGATATCGACGAAGCGCGGGCCTATGTGGAGTCGGTCATCGATTATATTTGGGAAGCCATACCGTCCCTGATGGCGCGACTCTCACATTTCCCCGGGTGTCAAGGACCATTGAAGATCTAAGGGCAGTTCAAACTGGAACTGCCCGTACAATTTTCACCTTACCTGCCTCTTCCATTCCAAACGAACGGGCTACATCAGGTGTTATTACCACTACGTGCTATATTTTCTATGAACGGTATAAATAGGCGAGCTTCAGAAAGTTGCCCATCATGGATCGCACGGTTTTCGACGTTCTCAAAACCCCTGTCCTCGGCCAGGACGAACCCATATGGGCATCCTGGTCGGATGAGGCTTTGTTGGACCTCCCGATGTGCGACCTGCGCGTCGGGCTCAAAGGCGGCTTTCTCGAACAACCCATCGCTGAGCTGACTCGTGAACTCGAAGAACGTCGTCTACTATTTCGTCCGCATTTCTGGCTCTCCAATGAGTGGTTCACGCCGGATGGTGTGTCCGGCATTGCCATCCCCTTTTATCTCGCCCATCCTCGTCTTGCAAAACTGGAACAAGCCCAACTGCTGGAAGTGGAGGGCGGGACGACGGAGTGGTGTTTGCGCATCCTCCGTCATGAAGCCGGCCATGCGATAGAGAACGCCTATAAGATTCGCCGCCGGAAAACGCGTCAGCAAATTTTTGGCAAGTCGTCCCAGCGGTATCCGGTGTACTACTCCCCACGGCCTTATAGTCGAAGCTTCGTGCGCCACTTGGACTTGTGGTATGCCCAGAGTCATCCGGACGAAGACTTCGCTGAAACGTTCGCCGTCTGGCTCACACCGGATTCTTTATGGGAAGACCGGTACTGGGGTTGGCCCGTGCTCAAGAAACTCCGATATGTCGATGGGCTCATGAAGGAACTGCGAGGGGTCTCTCCTTCTGTCACCACTCGTGAAGAGGTCGATGCACTTCCCAGTCTAAAAAAGACCCTGCGCGAACATTACGAACGCAAGCGGCGACATTATGGAATCGAGCGACAGTTACAGTACGACCCTGATTTGAAACGACTCTTCTCCGCGATGCCATGCCACGTGAACCGGCTGAGTGCCGCAACCTTTCTCAATCGGTTCCGCCGAGAAGTACGGCGAAAAGTGGCCGGGTGGACCGGCGAATACCAATACACCATCGACCAGGTCCTGGAGGACATGATTCAACGATGCCGGGAACTCAATCTGCGGGTTCCCATCGCGGAAGAGCAAGCCAAGCTCGACTTTACCATCCTTCTCACCGTCCATACCATGAATTTTCTCCGGAGTGGGCGGCATCGGGTGGCCTTATGAAGCGACTGCGGGTGCTCGTCCTCATGCACGAAGATCTTGTTCCGCCTGATCAGGTGGACAGCCACGATCGAGAAACGGTTGAGTGGCGGACAGAGTATGACGTCGTCTGCGCGCTGAGGAAACTCGGCCATGAAGTGTACCCACTGGGGGTGAAGAACGATCTCGGTGTGATTCACACAGCCATCGACCATGTAAAACCGGACATTGCCTTTAACCTATTGGAAGAGTTCGCGGGTGTAGCCGTCTATGATCAGCATGTCGTGTCGTACCTTGAACTCCTACACCTCCCCTACACCGGTTGTAATCCACGCGGCCTGATGTTGGCACGCGACAAGGTCCTGACCAAAAAGGTATTGTCTTTTCACCGCATCCCCTACCCTGAGTTTAGTGAGGTGTCTCAGGGACGTGCCGTAAAGCGGCCAAAATGGCTGTCTTTTCCCTTGATTGTCAAATCAGTCAGTGAGGAAGCCTCGCTGGGAATTTCACAAGCGTCGATCGTCGCGGACGACGAAAAGCTGAGCGAGCGGGTAGCGTTTATTCACAATAGCGTGGGAACCGGGGCTCTGATCGAACGGTACATCGAAGGCCGTGAGTTCTATGTGGGAATCATCGGCAATGGGCAGCTGCAAGTCTTGCCGGTGTGGGAACTCATCATGGACAAGCTGCCGGACGACGCCAAACGTATTGCGACCGAACGGGTGAAATGGAGCCGCAAGTATCAGCAGAAATACGGCATTACATCACGAGAGGCTGATAACCTGCCGGAGGGTAAAGCTGAAGAAATTCAGGATCTCGCCAAGCAGGTCTATCGTGCACTCGGCCTCAGCGGCTATGCGCGGATCGATCTGCGGATGGATGCCGATGGACAACTCTATGTTCTTGAAGCTAACCCCAACCCACAAATTGCCGAGGATGAAGACTTCGCCGATTCGGCCAAGAAGGTCGGCTACCAGTACAAAGAACTGCTGCAAGAACTCCTGAACGTCGGCCTTCGCTGGCGCCCCGCCAAAGCCGCATAATCGTGACAATGACGTATCGAAAGCTCGCTCCGGGCGTACCGTTGATCTTAAACTCGCCGCTTGAGGTTGAAACAAGCGTGCAGTATTCTGCTAATACCCGAACCGCTATGACTCCTGCAGAAGCCGCAGCTGTGTTGTTCAAGACCATGCCGCCGCCCATCACCGCCGCACAGCTTGCGGAATATGGCATCGCGACTCTTGAATCCAATGTCCCGCGGATGGCGCGTGAAATCCTCTCGCTCAATCTCTATTGGGTGTGGGCTGCGATCGATGCTCATATTCCGTTCAGATATCGGGCCGCGATCACGGAGGAACTCGTCGCGTCGATCCAGAAGGAGTGGTGGCATTGGGGACGGCTTGGGGAAGGCGCCTGGGGTGAGTACCAAGCCGACCTCAATGAGCGGCGAGAGCGCTATGCACACTTGGTCGATCAGGAAGGGATCAGCCACATGGGAATTTGCGCTGAGACAGCGTCTCTGATGGAAGACCTCGGGCTCGTCTCATCGGAGAATCGGGAGAAGCTGCTGGTGTTGTTGATCGACTACGCGCCCGCTTCGGAATACGGGCGGTTGCTCGACGAGGTCGGATAAAGAACCGAGAGGCAAATCTTCCATGCTCACAAATATCGATGCGACAAGACCTTGCCTTGTTCATCGAATTCGTAGAGCAGCGGCACGCCGGTAGGAATATTCAGCTCCAAGACCTCTTCTTTCGATAACTGGTCCAGTTCCATGACCAACGCTCGAAGACTATTGCCGTGGGCGGTAATGATAACGGCTTCTCCCTTCACAAGGTGAGGCTTGATCATCTTCTCGTAATATGGCAACGCGCGTTCGGCCGTATCTTTGAGACTTTCTCCACCAGGTGGTTTGACATCATAACTTCTCCGCCAGATTTTCACCTGAGCGTCACCATACTTCTGGGCCGTTTCGGCCTTGTTCAGTCCCTGTAACTCCCCATACATCCGTTCATTCAGCGCTTTATCCTTCTCGATGGGGATATTCGTTTGGCCGATGGTCTCCAGGACAATTCTCAGGGTCTCGTTCGCGCGGATGAGGACCGATGTGAAGGCACGATTGAACATAACCCCCCGAAGCTTTTCACCGGCCTGTCTGGCTTCCTCAACCCCTTTTTCGGAGAGTGGCACGTCCACCCAACCGGTAAAACGGTTCTCCAAGTTCCATTGCGATTCACCATGGCGGAGCAAAACTAATCGAGCCATCGCCTATCCCTTTCGGTCAATATCACTATCCCGACCAGGGACCAAAGAATACTGAATTGTCACGTCAAGTCAAGCCGGCGCCGTCATGGCCGCTTGCTTCGCCGGTCGGCCGGGCGACTTGTCGAAATCGGGAGGGCCTTCTTGAACCATCTTAATCAGCATCGCTAGAAAGATGATGTAGAAGAACACGCCGACCCAGATGACGTAGGACTGCACCCCGCCCGATTCTTTCAGGGCGCCTTCGAGAGCAGAATGATCTAGCTGGCTGGCTTTCTTGACTTCAGCAATGTGTTCTCGGCAATGCCAATAATACAAATAGTTCGCCGTGGCCCCCGCCATGATGCTCCAGACGATGCCGGCGGAAAAATCTCCTGTGAGATAGGTCGAAATCATCGGGCCCACGGCATAGACGAAGGCATGCAGATACATTTTGCGGTACAGAAACCAGAGAAAAGAAATGTAGAGAAATGCCGGCCAGTTCCAAGATAGGGCGAACCGCGGTTGGCCGCTCGATGAAAACTTCTTGAAGACGGCCAAATAATGGTCGGCATGGGGACCGATGAACTGACGCCAAAGAGTCTCCCCGTCTGGAATCGCCCGGTCGGTGGGAATCTCGGTCGTCTCGGGAGCGGCCTTGACTTCGTCCAGTTTGGTTCCGCACTGATGACAAAAATTGGCGTCGTCCGGATTTTGTTGGTGGCACTGACCACAAGCCGTCATGGCGACGCAGCTTACCATACTCTGGAGAGGAGCAGGCGGCTTATCGCACAGGGCTATCTGTGAGGCAGCAACATCGCTTCCCTCAAGCACTCCGGCCGGTATTCCGCTTATTGCTCTTCCCATTGGCCCTGTGCTAACTTTTCTTTTTTTATAAGAGGATACGCAGCCATGCCGACCGAGGAATTGAAAGACGAGGCCGCGAAGTACCTGATGCAAACCTACAGTCGCCAGCCGATCTCGATCGTGCGGGGACGAGGCGCCAAGGTGTATGACCTGGAGGGACGAGAGTATCTGGATTTCGTCGGCGGGATTGCCGTCAATATCTTAGGGCATGGCCACCCGGATCTCGTGAAGGCGATCCAGCGCCAAGCGGCACAGCTGATCCATACATCAAACCTGTATTACACCGAACCCCAAGTCAAGCTGGCCCGCTTGCTGGTGGACCACTCGTTCGCCGATCGCGTGTTCTTTTGCAACAGCGGGGCTGAAGCCAATGAAGCGGCGATTAAGCTGGCACGACGGTATGGGCATGAACGACATGGAGCCACCCGCTTTGAAGTGATCACGATGAAGAACTCGTTCCATGGCCGGACGCTGGGAATGATCACGGCTACGGGACAAGAGAAGGTTCAGAAAGGCTTTGAGCCGCTGATGCCCGGGTTTGCTTATGCGCCATTCAACGATTTCAACGCAATCGAGTCCATGGTCAACGAGCGAACGGCGGCGATCCTGCTGGAACCGATTCAGGCGGAAGGCGGTGTGTATGTCGCCAATCGGGAATATCTGAGGAGCCTGCGTGAACTCTGTACACAGCAAGATATTCTCCTTATTTTCGACGAGATCCAAACCGGCATGGGCAGAACCGGCACCTTCTTCGCCTATGAACAATTGGGCGTGCAGCCCGACATCATGACCCTGGCAAAAGGCCTTGCCGGGGGAGTACCGATCGGGGCCTGCCTGGCGAAGGAGTCGGTGGCCGCAGCGTTTACCCCCGGTTCCCATGCGTCGACATTCGGTGGAAACCCACTAGCCTGTGCCGCTGCACTGTCGGTCTGTCAGGTGCTGCTCGAAGGGCGAGTGCTGGATCAAGCGAAACGCATGGGTGAATACCTGGCAAAGGGGTTGGCCGACTGCAAAGAGCGCCATCGAATCGTGCAGGATGTGCGGGGCCTCGGTCTGCTGCAGGGCATGGAGATAGAGGTCGATGCCAGAACTGTCGTGGCCGATGCGTTGGCTCGTGGCGTCTTGATCAACGCCGCAAACGAGCGGGTGCTGCGCTTTGTGCCGCCCTTGATTATCGCGCAGAATGAAGTGGATAAACTGTTTGACCTCCTCAGCGCGCTCTTCAACCAGCGCGTGACCGCGGGAAGAGGCTCTCACCACTGATGGCCATATCGGCCCGACATAGAATGGGTGCCGGGCACTATGCCAAGGACCTGCTGGACGTCGCGACCATGCCGCGAAAGCAGATCCTCGACTTGCTGCGGTTGGCAACGTCTCTCAAGCAGAAACAGCGCCAAGGCACTCCACATCGATTGCTACCCGGGAAAACATTGGGGTTGCTGTTTCAAAAACCGTCGACAAGAACTCGCGTGTCGTTTGAGGCGGGAATGAACCAGTTGGGCGGCCATGCGTTGGTTCTTCCTATGGGAGATATTCAACTCTCGCGTGGGGAGACGGTCTCAGACACAGCACGCGTTTTATCCCGCTACCTGGACGGTATCGTGATTCGGACCTATGACCATTCTATCGTCGAAGAGTGGTCGACTGAAGCCAGTATGCCGGTTATTAACGGGCTGACGGACCATAGTCATCCCTGTCAGGCGTTATCCGACCTCTTGACGATTCAGGTCATTAAAGGTCGATTGACGGGACTCAGCCTTGCCTACATCGGGGATGGGAACAACGTGGCAAATTCGCTAATCGAAGCAGGGGCCAAGATGGGGATGCGCGTGGTGATCGGGTGCCCCTCCGGCTATCAGCCCGACCAGCGGGTGGTCGATCGAGCGCGGGTCGAAGGGCAAGCCACCGGCGCCTCCATCGAGGTGCTGGAGAATCCCCTCGTAGCCGTGAAGGAAGCGGATGTCGTGTATACCGACGTCTGGATCAGCATGGGCCGCGAACGGGAGCAGGCGAGACGATTGCGGACACTGGCACCCTACCAGCTCAACAAACGGCTGCTGCAACGGGCGAAACCCGACGCCATTGTCATGCACTGCTTGCCGGCGCATCGAGGTGAAGAGATTACGGCCGACATACTGGACGGCCCGCAGTCGGTGGTGATTGACCAGGCGGAAAATCGGTTACACATGCAGAAGGCAATTTTGACTCAGTTGCTCAACTGGAAGAAAGGCACGCGGTAGGAACGTTCATCATGAAATCAAGATCGATCAAGAAAATAGTTTTGGCCTATTCCGGCGGACTGGATACCTCGGTCATCCTCAAGTGGTTACAGGAAACGTATCAAGCCGAAGTCATCGCGTTTTGCGCTGATCTTGGACAGGGAGAGGATTTGAAAGCCGTCAAAGCAAAGGCCCAGACGCTCGGTGTGAAGAAGGTGTATGTCGAAGACCTTCGAGAGACCTTTGTCAAGGACTACGTGTTCCCGATGTTGCGCGGAAACGCGATGTATGAGGGTTGTTATCTCCTCGGGACCTCGATCGCCCGCCCGCTGATCGCCCGCCGACAAGCAGAAATCGCCCTGAAAGAAGGAGCCGAAGCGGTGTCGCACGGAGCCACGGGAAAGGGCAATGATCAGGTACGTTTCGAGTTGACATATATGGCGCTGGCGCCCGGCCTGAAGGTCATTGCGCCTTGGCGGGAATGGACCATGCGATCTCGCCGTGAATTGATCGAGTACGCCGATCGCCACGGCATTCCCGTGACGGCGACCAAAGCCAAACCTTACAGCACAGACCCGAATCTGTTTCACATCAGCTACGAAGGCGGCATTCTTGAAGACCCCTGGGAAGCGCCTCCTGATGAGATTTTTCAGATGACCATCTCGCCGGAAAAGGCACCCGATACACCGCGAGAAGTTGAGATCGAGTATCAAGCGGGCAACCCCGTAGCAGTCGACGGAAAGAAAATGAGCCCAGCCGGCCTGCCAGCCCATCTCAATACATTGGCCGGCGCCCAGGGGTACGGCC
>CAZNBG010000088.1:0-5517 GCA_964570915.1 uncultured Nitrospira sp.
CCTCGATCCAGATATACGACATTTGATTGTGACACCAGGGTCATCGGCCGGTCGGCCTGGAGCTCGACTATCATACCCTCAAGGTCGGACACGTTCGACATCGGGCTCAGGTCTGTGTCTGGAGTCGGAGGAGCAAACCGCGTGATCGGGTCTCCAGGGGAGATCGGTCCATAGCTGAGCACGGCCTCGGCAGTTGTGAGGGCGTGGTCGGCGGCAGTCACCTTCACGACCGCCGAACGATTCACGACAAAACCCAGATATTCCCTGGTCACGGGGTGGAATACCTTGCGAATCCTCCTATACACGGTAAAGAGATCGCCAACGGCCACATCGGTCGGGTTGTTCAGTTTCAGATAGAGCGAATCTCGTTTGCCGAGAAGCATTCGATTGCCCGATGATTGATTATCACCTGTTATCAAGTTCACGGTTCCATCGATGGGGGAGATTTTCTGGATGGCACCACTGGAAAAGGCAAGCGCACCATCAGTCACCCGGACGGAATCAAGGTCTGGAGTCTGTGCGAGTGCTCGATCGAGCGAAAAGCCGATGCCCGAACACAGGACCAAGATCAGGGACGTTAAGGTTTTCATAGATAGATTCCTTTTCGGGCTAGTGCTACTTGAAAACCATAGCAAAAGGCGCTGTGTTGTCAAGAATTTGAGCTTGATTGACACGAATTTGACGAGCGTTTCCTGCCGGTGTTAACGTATGAGCCTGCGCATGTCCATCCAGAGGAACATTGGCTCAGCGATGAATGGTCATGAACAAGGAGGGCATCGTCTCGAGCCGTTCGGCGAGAAGAGACGACTCGAAACGCAGATCCATCGGCGCCGGAAGGTCAAAGCGTTTTCTCCTTTGGAATTAGAATGGGAAAGTCCCAATCCCGGAGGAGGTTCCTTTCGGGCAAGCGACAAAGCGACAGCAACCACTGGCTCAATGCCAGGTGTCGAGCGACAGGAAGAGCCTAACCACTCAACCGTTACACCACTCTCAGACCGCCATACCTAGGGCTTTCGGGTCGACGGGAATTAGGTCCTTTGTTCGCTTGCTATCCCCGAGAGCAGGGCACTAAGATTCCACCTGTCAGATTTAGAATACCCTTTCCAGGTCAATGCCTTGTGAGAGAAAAGTAAATGAGCGGAGCCGAAATTCTCTTCGAGTATCTGGCAAGATTTTTCCCAGTCTTTCTCTTTATCTTTGTGACGTTGGTTTTTGGCGTGTTGACCTTGCTCGTCAGTTATTTTGTTCAGCCCAGGTACCCAGAACCTGAAAAGTTATCGACCTACGAATGTGGATCCGAACCATTTTCTGACGCCCGTATGCCGTTCCCGGTTAGGTATTACATTTTTGCGATGTTGTTTGTCATTTTCGATATCGAAGTCATCTTTCTCTACCCATGGGCGGTGGTTTTCACCAAGATCGGGGTGATTGGGCTGATCGAAATGCTGATTTTTATCGGGCTGTTCATCGTGGCTTACGTGTATGCCTGGCGAAAAGGCGCGTTGGAATGGGACTGAGGGTTCTATGGGATTGATCCAACTGGGACGTCATGAGAAAGACGGTGCTCCGGACGTCATTACGGGGTCTCTGGAAAAAGCCGTCAACTGGGCCAGAAAGGGTTCCCTGTGGCCGATGACCTTCGGGCTCGCCTGCTGCGCCATCGAGATGATGGCTGCCGTCTCCTCTCGGTACGATATGGACAGGTTCGGGGCTGGAGTATTTCGGGGTTCGCCGCGGCAGTCGGACTTGATGATCGTTGCCGGTACGGTGTGTCGTCGGATGGCGCCGGTGATTCGAAAGATCTACGATCAAATGCCGGAACCCAAATACGTGATTGCGATGGGATCCTGTGCCACGTCCGGGAACATCTACGACAGCTATCCAGTCGTACAGGGGGTCGATCGGTTCATTCCCGTCGATATTTATGTGCCCGGCTGTCCTCCGACGCCAGAGGCTCTGCTGGATGGCATCCTGAAGCTGCAAGAGCGCATCATGCAAAAGCGTGTGTTTGTGACTCAACCGGAACAGGTCAAAGCCAATTTAAAGGTCTGACACGTCATTATGCATCCATTACTGCAGCGGATTCAGCAGACGTTTTCGGTCGGAATCACGGGCTTGACTGAATGGCGAGGCGATGTGGCCGTGACGGTCTCCCGGGACAAGCTTCACGAGGTGGCTCAATTTCTACACGACGACCCAGGGATGGATTTTGACTATATCGTCCATGTGAGTTCCGTGGACTGGCCAGACGACGAAGAACGATTTGAGGTCGTGTGGGAATTCTACTCGATCCGAAAGCGGCAGCGTATCCGGCTGAAGACTCGGGTGCCCGAATCAGATTGTGTGGTGGATTCCTTGACGAATCTCTGGAAAGGCGCCGATTTCATGGAACGTGAAGTCTTCGATATGATGGGGATCCGATTCCGCAATCATCCGGACCTCCGCCGCATTCTCATGCCGGATGACTATACCGAAGGCTATCCGCTGCGGAAAGATTTTCCATTGCGTGGCAAGGGTTGGCGGGACACGTTTGAGTTTCTAGATGAAGTCCCGAGGTAGGGTTGTAGAGTCATTATGGCATTCGAAGACCAAAGAACCACCGTCTATAAGATTCACCCGGAGCATCCGGAAAGCGAGACGCTTCCGACCTTGCGAACCGAGGAACTCCTGCTCAACATGGGACCTCAGCACCCCAGTACGCACGGTGTTCTCAAGGTGATCCTAGAGTTGGAAGGGGAGCGGTTGGTGAAATCCACCCCCGTGATGGGGTATCTCCATCGCGGAGTAGAAAAGCTCGCGGAAGACGGGACCTATCATCAGTTCATTCCCCACACGGATCGGCTGGACTATGTCTGTGCGATGTACAACAATTTTGCCTACTGTCGCGCCGTGGAAAAACTCTTGAACCTGCAAGTGCCGGAACGGGCGGAGTATCTTCGGACGATTGTCGCGGAAGTCCAACGCATCATCGGGCATCAATTTTGGCTGAGCGCTCAGGCGCTCGACATCGGAGCGATGACCGTCTTTTTTTATTGTTTTCGCGATCGGGAAATTCTGCTCGATTGGTTCGATGAACTGTGCGGAGCCCGCCTCACGACCAGCTGGTATCGAATCGGCGGAGTGGAACGCGACTGTCCCCCAACATTGATCGAAAAGCTCAAACAGTTCCTGGCCAATTTCCCGCCGAAAATCGACGAGTATCAGGTGTTTCTCGAGAAAAATCGCATTTGGCTGGGGCGCACCAAGGGGGTCGCCGTCATCTCGGCTGAAGATGCTGTTAATTTTGGGTTGAGCGGGCCGGTCCTGCGCGGGTCCGGTGTGGATTACGACCTTCGTAAGTACGAGCCCTACAGCGCCTATCCGAAGTGTGAGTTCAGCGTACCGGTTGGAAAAAACGGTGATACGTATGATCGGTATTGGATTCGGGTGATGGAGCTCTATGAGAGCGTCAAGATTATTCGGCAATGTCTTGAGCAAATGCAAGAAGGGCCGATCATGGCCGATGCGCCGAGCGTGACGCTGCCGCCGAAAGAACGGGTCTTCACGAACTTAGAGGCGATGATCCAACAGTTCAAGCTCTTTTCACAGGGATTCGATGCACCCCCAGGGGAAATCTACTGTGGGACAGAGGCGCACAAAGGTGAGCTAGGCTTTTACATTGTCAGTACGGGAGGCGGAAAGCCATATCGGCTAAAGATTCGCGCTCCTTCGTTCATCCATATGGGCGCGTTCGATCATATGGCCAGAGGTTATATGATTTCGGATGCCTGTACGATCTTTGGAACGTACGATGTCGTGATGGGCGAGTGCGATCGGTAGATCATGTTATGAGCGTTGGGTTGTAACATCGGGGCTTCAACTCAACACAAGGGCATCAGGAAATTCAGGGCAGGTACAAAACATGGGACTCAAACCGGCTACGAATCCCGACGTTGAAGCAGCAACGATCGAACTGAGCATCGACGGCAAAGCTGTGACGGCGAAGGACGGGGTGTCGCTCTACGACGTCATTTCTATGACCGGCAAGATCATCCCGGCCATGTGCTACCACTATACGTTTGATCCGTTCGGCTCTTGCGGCATGTGTCTTGTGATGCAAGAAGGGAAAAAAGCCCCCGTTCGCTCGTGCACTGCCAAGGCGGCGGCAGGAATGGTGATCCGTACCGAAGGAGAAGATCTCTTCCTTGCCCGCAAGAAGGCCGTCGAGAAACACCTGTCCGTCCATCCGCTTGATTGTCCGGTGTGCGACGCAGACGGCCATTGTGAGTTGCAGGATATGGCGTTTCAGCACGGCGTGACCAACCTGGCCAACGCCAAGCAAAAATTCATTCCTGAAGATACGCGGAGTCCGGTGCTCGACTTCAACATGAACCGCTGCATCGCCTGCGCGGAGTGCATCAATGTCTGTAAGGATGTGTTGATGATTGACGCCTTACAGTTCATGAAAAAAGGCGGATTCAACCAAGTGGTCCCCAAAGGGGATCTTGCCCTCGATTGCGAATTCTGCGGAGACTGCTTGGCTGTGTGCCCTGTTGGCGCCATCACCAATAAGTTTTCCAAGTACCTGTATAAACCTTGGCAGATGAAGAAGACGACGACGACCTGCAACTACTGTGGAGACGGTTGTCAAATGTACTTGGAAACGAAAGATGCGGAAGTGGTCCGCGTGACGTCGCCGTTATCCTGGAAGAATAAATGGGGAGACCGTTCGGACACAGCCAAGGGTCATGGGGGCTTGTGCGTGCGGGGACGCTTTGGATTCGAGTATCTGGACAGTCAAAGCCGGCTCGTGCATCCGTTGGTCCGTGAAGGCAGCCGGCTAGTCGAAAAACCTTGGTTGGAGACCATGCATCTGCTCGTCGATCGGTTGACCGAAATGAAGCGCAAGCACGGTGCCGATGCCATTGCCGGCCTCGTGACGGCGCGCTGTACGAACGAGGAGCTGTACTTGTTTCAAAAGCTGATGCGCACAGGCTTTGGAACCAACCAGCTCGATAGCAGTGCTCGCTATGGTCATATGAACTTTGTGCTCGCGTCCAAACATGCCGTCGGACTTGGGAGAACCTCGAACGATTGGGAAGATCTGACGAAGGCGAAAGCCATTCTGCTCATCGGCTCCAACATCACCGAGACGAACCCATTGACCGCCGTGCGTATCAAAGAAGCCATGCGCGTCTATAGGGCCCAGGTGGTGACGCTCGACAGCGCCATTACGAATATGGCCAAGTTGGCCTCGCACCCGTTTTTGATTAAACCGGGGACCGAGGGCGCGGTTATCGATGGGTTGGTCAAGGAGGCGATCGACCAGGAGGATTCGCCCGTTCTTGTGCAGCGTCTGCGCCACCCAGACGGTGATGCCGACGCTGATGACGAGGTAAACTAGGTAAGTCCACACCATGATGTTCATGACAAGCTCCCTTCGGTGTTGAGTTCCGTCGACCGGCGGCGGGCCGACAGCGCTTTCAACCATTCGTTGCCGCCTCTACAATCAGGGAGGCAATCAGACTGCGACTGTTA
>CAZNBG010000088.1:5527-9714 GCA_964570915.1 uncultured Nitrospira sp.
TTTCAGATGTTGAGTGATGAGGAGCGCATGCCCGCCTTCAAGGCGGCGATCGACCAGGATTTGGTGGATGAAGAGACCGTGGGCAAGCACCCCAAGGCGTTTGAAGCACTCAAAAGCGTGGTCGCGAATATCTCGTTGGAGCAGCTGTCGGCTCAGACCGGTCTGGCAGTGGAGGCGTTCAGAGAAATTGCCGCCATTTTTGCTGAATCACCGAGGTCCATCATCCTGTGCGCGGAAGGGATTGTCAGAAGAACGAACGGCTATCAGAACGTCTTGAAGCTGATCGATTTAGCCTGGATCACGGGGAAACTCGGTCGACCGGGGTGTGGTGTGAATACGGTGACGGAGGAGCCGAACGAACAAGGGGCCGTGGATATGGGCGCCGCGCCTGAGTTCTTCCCGGGACAGGCACAGTTTGATGACCCCGGAGTGCGTGACCGATTCGCCAAGGCGTGGGACGCGTCGCTTCCTCCTGTCGGGTCAGGGGCCCATGTGGTTGAAATTTTGAAGCGATGCAAGAGCGGGCAGATCAAGGCGCTGTACGTGTTGGGCGAAAATCCGCTCGCGACCCTTCCGGCCTCTATGGAGGTACGAGCCGCGCTGGAGCGTCTGGATCTGTTGGTTGTGCAAGATCCATTTTTGACTGATACGGCGAAGCTGGCTCATTTCGTGTTGCCGGCCTGCACATATGCGGAAAAAGACGGCTCATTTACGAACCTTGAAGGGCGCGTGCTTCGCGTTCGACAAGCGATGGATCCGCTTGGAGAGAGCTTGCCGGACTGGCACATCATGACCGCCCTGGCCAATGCCATGGGATGCCGATGGGAATACCAATCGGCCAACGATATTCAAGGCGAGATCATGAAGTTGCTACCGGGCTATTATAACCTCGGCCAACCGCGCAAGGTCATGCCCGCGCCTGATCAGTATTTGTCCAACGGTTATGCAACGGAGGTGAAGGCTCGATATCGACCGTCTCCGATATCGGTGGAGCACACGCGTCCCTTTGCGCTGTTGATGGGGCAGTTGCTGGTGCATTCGGGAAAGCTGTCCACGCAAGCGCCCGGGCTTATCAAGATTGCGCCAAACACTGGAAGGTTACGGATGAATCTACGGGACATGGAACGCCTTGGATTGCAAGATGGCGCGAAGGTGCGGCTGACCTCGGACCGTGGCTCGCTTCAGCTTGGTGTGCAGCCCGATCAGTCCGTTGCGCCGGGGACCTGCTTTTTCCCTGAGCATTTCAACGAACCTCCGGTGAAGGACTTGATGACCGTCTCGGTTGATGCCACGACCGGTGTCCCGTCGTTCAAACAGATCTGGGTAAGTGTTGAACAGGCATAAGGGAGATGCAGGCATGCGCCCGTCCGTGACGAGGAACCAGCAATGAGTGTCGCCGCCCTGACCAAAAAAATCATTCAAGCCGCGTTGTTCTATGAAATTTGGGACGCGATGAAGGTCACGTTTCGGCACATGCTTCATCGACCGATGACGTTTCAGTACCCACGTGAACAGCGAACGATCCCTGATGCGCACCGTGGGGCGCTTGGCTTACTTCGATACGATGACGGGCACGAGCGTTGTGTCGGCTGCGACTTGTGCGAAGCCGCCTGCCCATCGCATTGCATCAAAGTGATCAGCGGCGAGGATGTGACTCGGCCGCTTCAGCGCTACGCGAGCGAATTCTACATCGACATTACAAAATGCGTATTCTGTGGGTATTGTGTTGAGGCCTGTCCGGTGAACGCGCTGGCGATGACCAAAATGTACGAATATTCAACCCATGACAAGCGCAGCCTGCTGTTCGATAAGAAGCGGCTGTACGACATCGGCGAACGCCATCTCGAGGACGGAAAAAAATATTTGTACGCGCACAACCAGGAGAAAGACGTCGAGCAGAGCCGCGAGTACCGGTATTACTTTCCTCAATCGGTGCTGAAGTCGACCCAACCACCTCCCAAGCATCTGAGCTGAGCCGAACACATGGTCTTAGTGTTTTTTTCCTATTTCGCGTTGATCAGTATTGCCGCCGGCGTTCTGACTGTGACCTTACGTCATCCCGTCCATTGTGCTCTCGCCCTGCTCGCGTTGCTGACGCACGTCTCCGGTCTGTTCATCCTCCTAAACGCGGAATTTCTGTGGGCGGTGCAGGTCATTGTCTACGTTGGAGCCATTCTCGTGCTGTACCTCTTCGTGTTGATGCTGTTGAATCTCAAAACGGACGAACGCTATTTCCACCCGTCGGCTCTGTATTTTGTCGGACCAGCCGTCCTAGGGACCGTCTATGTCCTCTTTTTGCTCCTGCGGTCTCCGTTCGGTGGGGCGAAGGGGAATGCTCCGGCCACGGCCGTGCTGCTGGAAGGCGATACATACGCAGTGGGCATCAAGATGTTCAGCGACCACCTCTTGCAGTTTGAAATCGTCGGCATATTTCTACTGGGCGCCATTATTGGCGCCATCGTTCTGGCCAAGACTCCGAAGCCACTGGACGCGGAGAAAGACCGCTTATGATCCCGCTGTCGGCGTACATAGCCGTAAGTGCCATCCTGTTCATGACGGGGCTCCTTGGCGTACTGGTCAGGCGCGACTTCATTATTGTGCTGATGTCGGTTGAAATCATGATGAATGCGGCCAATATCAATCTTGTCGCATTTTCGCACTATCTAGAATCTATGGCAGGGCAGCTCGTGGCTTTATTTATCATTGCCATTGCCGCCGGAGAAGCCGCCGTGGGCCTGGCGATCATCATCGTGGTTTTTCGGGGCAAGATTTCTACCAATGTAGACGAAATGAACCTTTTAAAGTGGTAGCAGGAAGTGGAGACGGGGCATTGAGCGAAGTGCACGGTGCCTTGCATCCTCGATACACCCAAGCGAGGCGCTGTATGACTCAGCGCCATACAGCATTGTCGCTTAGCTGAACACCCTGCGAATCGTAGGATACTGTGTCTGATCTGACGGATCTGCTCATCAAACTGATTCCCATTTTTCCGCTGTTGGCGGTCATGGCGAACGGCCTACTCGGGAGTCGCTACTCTCATGACATGGCCCATCGGTTGGCCTGGGGGTCGGTCGGGCTCTCGTTCCTCTGCACGGTCGCTGTTTTTGCCGATGTCTTGCGGACCGGAGGTTCCCATGAAGTCATTGCCTATCAATGGATTTTCGGCGGTGATCTCACGATCAACCTCGCGTATCTGGTGGATCCTCTGACGTGTGCGTGGTTGCTGGTCGTGACCGGAGTGGGCTTTCTCATTCACGTGTATTCCGTCGGCTATATGCACGGAGAGGCCGGCTTCACGCGCTTCTTCACCTACATGAACTTATTCATGGTCTCCATGCTGCTGCTCGTCATGGGGAACAACTATCTGGTGCTCTTTATCGGCTGGGAAGGCGTCGGACTCTGTTCATATCTCTTGATCGGTTACTACTATGACAAGGTCTCCGCTGCGAAAGCTGCCACCAAGGCGTTTGTCGTCAACCGCATAGGTGATGCGGGATTTCTCCTCGCCATTTTTCTCGTCTTTATCAACTTTCGGACGCTCGACTATACGAAGGTCTTTGCCCAGGTTGGACAACTGTCTCCCGATATGGCCACGGCGATAGCCCTGTGCCTCTTCGTTGGGGCGATCGGGAAGTCCGCGCAACTTCCGCTGTATACGTGGCTTCCCGATGCGATGGAAGGCCCGACACCGGTCAGCGCACTCATCCACGCCGCCACGATGGTCACAGCCGGTGTCTACATGGTTGTCCGGAATCACGCGATCTTCGATCTCTCTCCTCTCGCCATGTCGGTGGTCGCGTTCGTCGGTGGAGGGACTGCGTTGTTCGCGGCAACCATCGGACTCGTACAAACCGACATCAAACGTGTCTTGGCCTATTCGACCGTCAGCCAGCTCGGATACATGTTCCTGGGTTGCGGGATCGGTGCCTATACGGCGGCCGTGTTTCACGTCATGACGCATGCGTTCTTCAAAGCGCTGTTGTTTTTGGCTGCAGGCTCGGTCATCCATGCGCTGTCGGGCGAACAGGATATCCGAAGGATGGGCGGACTGAGTAAACGTATACCCTGGACCCATCGTCTGTTTCTGATCGGTACGATTGCGATTGCCGGACTTCCTCAATTGGCGGGATTCTGGAGCAAAGACGAAATTATGTCCCATGCCTTCACCAACCATCACTACCTGTTGT
>CAZNBG010000089.1:0-9670 GCA_964570915.1 uncultured Nitrospira sp.
CTGGCGTCACGTCCGGAAAGGCATCGATGGGCAAATGGTTGAACGACGCGATCCCCGCTACGATCAACGCTGCAACCGCGAGGAGCACGATCAGCCGCTGGTCAAGAGAGTAACGGATCAGCCGCTCCATCATAGCGGGCCTCCCATCGGGAGCTGCTCGCGAAGAGCCTCGGACTTCAGAGCATAGCTTCCGTGCGTCACCACCTCGTCACCTTCTTGCACGCCGCTCTTGATTTCGATGTGATCCTTCGAAGACTCTCCCACCTTCACTTCCCGCCATTCGAACCGGCGGGGACCCTGCACGACAAACACCATCGTGCGGCTCCCGACCTGCTGGACGGCTGTGCGGGGCGCGGCCAAGACCGATTGTTCCGGCGTGAGCAACGCCACGTCGGCGAACATTTCTGGACGCAAGCGTCGGTCAGAGTTCGGGATATCCGAACGCGCCATGACCGTCCGAGTCAATGGATCAACCATGGCGCCCACATAACTAATGACGCCGTGGAAGACGATATCGGGATACGCCGCCACACGCACCTCCACGCCAAGTCCGGTCTGCAATCGCCCAGCCTGTTGTTCTGGAAAATCTGCGCGGACCCACACGGTCGAGAGGTCCGCCACGGCGAACAGCATCTTATTGGGATCGACCACCTCCCCGACCGTCGCATTCCGCTCGACGACCTCTCCGGAAAACGGCGCTCGGAGAAACACCTGCGCCACCTCCGCATGCGGCAATTTCTCCGTCCCCAACCGTTCGATCTCTCGCTCCGTCATGCCGAGGAGGTGCAGTTTCTCTTCGGCTTCGTGGAGATCGGCCTTGGCGTTTTCAGAATCGGCCTCCCGCCGTTGGTACTCACCGGCCCCGATGGCACCACGATCGAAGAGAGCGTGAGCCCGTTCGAGCGTTTGTTCCGTCACCTTGACCGCCGTCCTGGTCTTACGATATTCCAACTGCGCCTCTCCGAACGCCGGGCTATCCAGCAGAAGCAGCCGATCGCCGGATCTGACTCGATCGCCCAGATTGGCATACACCGCCACGATCCTCCCCGGTACGCGAGCGCTGAGATGCGCAAGCCGATTCTCGTTGGAAAGAATTTTTCCCGCCTGGGCTTTCAAGGACATCTGCATGGGATGGAATCTCACTCGTTCCGTCTGAATCTGTACAAGCATCGAGCTTCCTTCCTGCAACTCGATCACACCGGTCTGAGCCGATGGTTTGTCCGCTGCAGCAGGCGGCTTCACGGCTTCATCTTGCTTGGATTGACAAGCCGTCAGCGAGATCCCCATGAGCATAATTGCGAGCAGGCCTCGCGGGCCCGTGGATGAGAACCGCTTCCAGTTGAACCTCATGGCAATCCTCCTACCGCCTGTTCCAACCGTGTCAATGCCAGAGAATAGGCCGCTCTCGCCTGGGCAAACTCAAGAAGCGTCTGGCGGTAGACGCGCTGTGCATCGATGACTTCAAGGAGGCTCGCCACCCCGTTCCGAAAGCTGAACCGCGCGATGTCGAGGGCCTCTTTCGCTTGATAGAGAAGTCCTTTTTCAAAGACCTGGATCTGCCGCTGAGCGGTCTGCATCTCTTGGAAATATTGTGTCACGGCTTGTTCCAGCTCGTGCTGAATTCGAATATGCTCGGCTTGAGCACGATGGTGCGTCCCCATGGCCATTCCGATCTCTCCTTGCCGCCGATACCAAATGGGGACCGGCACACTCAGTCCCGCCATGACGGATTCATCGCCGGCTTCACGATGGTACTGCCCAATCACCGAGACGTTCGGAATGCGTGCCGCGCGTTCATGCTCGAGGGCAAACTGAGCTTGCTCCACCGCCTTTTCCTGTCGGCGGAGCGTGGGATGGCGAGCCATCGCGTGTTCCGTCAAGATGGGGAGATTGAGATGCGACTTCGGCACCTCAAACTCCCCTTGAATGACGAAGTGCTCGCCAAGCGCCTTGCCTGAAATCTTGTTGAGATTGGCGCGTGAAACCAGCAACGTGTTTTCCGCACGTGCCAGATCCTTGTCGGCCTTTTGCAGTTCCACCGTCGCTTTGACCAGCTCGAATTTCGGCGACTCCTTCGTCCCTACCCGGACGCGAATAAGCTCGACGAGATCCTCGACGGCCCTGAGATTTTCTTTGGCCAACTGCGCATCCTGTTGGGCAAACAGCAATTGATAAAATGCGGCCTTGACCTCGGCCGAGACCACCACTTTGGCTTCTTCCATTCCGGCGAGGGCGCTGGAAAATCCTGCATCCGCAGCGCGTTGCCGAGCCACCCGCTTCCCCGGCCATTCCAATGGCTGTTCCACCGTGATCGTCCGTTCCGCAATCGAGACACCGGTTCGCGGGTCTCGAATCGAACCCCTGCCGGCCGCTCCGCTCAGGGTCGGATTAAGATACGCTCCGGCTGTCATCTGTCTGCCTTGACTTTCTTCCAGCGCGGCCGCCATTCCAGTCATCACCGGACTGTGTTTGAGCGCGAGAATCAGGATTTCAGACAATGAATAGGGCGCGGCATGGGCATCATCTGCTCTCGCCCTGTCGCTCAAGGTGTGAAGGTCAAGGAGGCAATAGACGACGAACGCGATGGCGATCCGATGCAGAATCATAGCGAGTCTCCTCGATAGACACATGCTCTCGATGGCTCCTGAGAGAAGGACCCACCATCAAGTGTCTACAACAGCACGATGTGGTGTGAACGAGTATGGGGCTTAGACGAGGAGACTGGGTGGCGCACGAGAGGAAATCCCATCAACAAAGGGCATCGGCGGCAAGACGATGCCGGGCCCTCTCTGCATTCGGGCATACTGCTGTACGCCGGGTGCTACGGCGGTCGAAGATCCGAGCACCGGCGCCCAAAATGGCTTAAGCGATTTTCGATCGGTTGAATCGCTCAAGAGCGACAAGCTGAACTCCGTATGCCTGTCGCCTACGTGCGAGAACTGTGTGAACTTGCCGACCCCTCTCTGTGAAGATTCTTCGATTCGATCAACTTGTCGGTGGCCGTCATACTCGCAGTCGAGGTCTGGCGACCACGCCGTATGAACCGTCCCGCCATGACGATGCCCCTCTTGCCCATGCCGATGATCCGCTTCGGGATGAATATGGAACAACGGCGCTGCAAGCATCCAGAGAGATGCCCAGACGAGGGCAGCTAGACGATACCACGAATATGCCCTAAGCGTTGGTCGCATTGCAGATGAGCCTAGCACGAATCTTCAGGACCATCAATCGCATGCCCTCCCCGTTCCGTCCAGCGCTTCAGCGGGTTTTACCTGGTGCAAGCAAGTGTGCCGGCTAAAACCACATTCTCATCCCAACCACAAATCGGATCTGACTCGGATCTCCGCCCTGTTGGCGCACTAACGTCGCGGTCTCGCCAAAGCTTCGGTCGAACGACAGGCCGACATACGGGGCGAACTTTCGCCGAATTTCGTAACGCACGCGTACTCCGAATTCGAAATTGTTCAACCCGGAGCCGGTCGTAAACTCTTCGACCCGTTGGATAGCCACGTTTGTTTGGAAACGACCTTGAAGGATCAGCCGTTGCGTGAGCAAGAAATCTTTCGTGTATGAGAGCCGGGCGGAGACGGCGCCACTTTGATCAATGAATAACGCGGATTCAAACTCGTAGTTGTACGGCACGAGACCCTGCAGACCGATCACCCCTAGCCCACGCGCGACATTGCTTCCACGAAACGACTGAGTTTCCATTCGGCCGCCGACTTGAATGTCGTAATACTTCCCGATGAAGCGTCCATAAAGCAGTTGGACGTCTACATCGTAATCCGCTTTGAAGGCGGTATCTTGCTGGCCTTCGCTCTTGAACCAGAGGCGGTTGTAATCCCCGCCGTACCAACCTTCGATATCCCAGCGGTAGTCACTGTTGCTTCCGCCTCCGCCAGTGCGAGGACGATATTCGAGGACATCGACCAACGTGAAGAGGCGGCGTTCCTGGTCGTTGACGGGGCTGGGCCAGACTTGGTGGGGAACTAGGTTCGTGAGGGCCTGGTCTCGTTGCAGTCCCGGCTCGATTATCGAGGAACCGCCCGAGCCAGTCGCTCTGTCCCATTGTACGGATTCAGCCAAGGTGCGAGTCGGATCGGTACCTGTGTTCAGGATACAGACTGCCAGCGTCACACAACAGTTCCGGAGAACCACATTCACTGGCGCATCTCCTGCTTGTTATGCAGAGACTTCGACGACGCGAAACATGCCCGCTTCCATGTGCAGGAGGAGATGGCAGTGAAAAGCCCAAGGCCCTGGGGCATCGGCGCTGATTACGACAGACAGCCGTTCAGCCGGTTTGACGACAACGGTATGCTTCCGCGGAAGAGACGCACCGGAATTATTCTCCAGATGCATCCACATCCCATGAAGATGGAGCGGATGCTCCATCATCGTGTCATTGACGAACGTGAGCCGAACACGTTCACCGAGGCGTATACGAATGGGCTCCGGGGCATCCGAATACTTCTTGCCGTCGAACGACCACAGATAGCGTTGCATATGGCCGGTCAGATGGAGTTCGATCTCGCGCTCCGGTGCTCGTTGGTCTTGATAGGGAACGAGGCCTTTCAAGTCCGTATAGACCAGAACGCGCCTGGAGCTCTGATCCAATCCTCTGCCCGGCTCGTGCATCCGATTTTGCGCATACTCGGCCACCGTTTGATTGCCGGTGCCATGATGGTCAGGACCGTGCCTGACGGGCGTTACGCCCGGGATAGGTGAACTGCCCGGAACGGCCATCTCCTCACTGGGCATCACATGTCGTGCAGCTCCGTGCGTCATACCATGATCCGCTACGCTTGCATGGGACGGCGTGGTATCCGAGTCTTCTGTCGTATGGCCGATGTGGCCGTTGCTATGTTCCGCCATCCCCATGTCTTGCATGGTCCGAAGTGGACGCGGACGGCGCTTGGGAATTTCGCCTTGCATGCCGGCCCGAGGAGAAAGGGTTCCGCGAGCATACCCACTCCGATCCATGGCTTCGGCAAAAATCGTGTAGGCACGATCCTCACGAGGTCGGACGATGACGTCATAGGTTTCTGCCGGGCCAAACCGAAATTCCTCAACAGTCACCGGCTGCACGTTCTGGCCGTCGGCCTGAACCACCGTCATGGTCAAGCCAGGAATATGGACGTCATAAAAGGTCATCGCAGCAGCGTTGATGAAGCGCAGCCGCACCCGCTCGCCCGGCCGAAAAAGCCCGGTCCAATTTCCGCCAGGCGGCAGACCGTTCATCAGAAACGTGAACGTCGAACCTGTCACGTCGGCAAAGTCGGTCGGATCCATCCGCATGTGATCCCACACCATATAGTTTTGCAGGGTCGGCCAGAACCCCCGGCTCGCTGCCTCTGAAATAAACCCCTGTGCATCGCGTTTCTGGAAGTTGTAGTAGCCGGAAAGTTTTTTGAGGTTGTCGAACATGACTTCAGACGTCTCGAAGCTCCATTCCGAGAGCATCACGACGTATTCCCGGTCATATTGAAAGGGATCGGGCTCGACCGGATCCAGAATCATCGGCGCATACATCCCCTGTAACTCCTGACCGCCGGAGTGGCTGTGATACCAATAGGTCCCGCTCTGTTTGACAGGAAAGTGGTAGATGAAGGTCGTGCCGGGCTCAATGCCGCCGAAGCTGACTCCGGGCACCCCATCCATGCGAGAAGGTAAGAGCAGTCCATGCCAGTGAATCGATGAAACCTCTTTCAAACGATTCGCGACACGGAGTGTTACCTCTTGCCCCTCTTTCAAACGGATGAGCGGACCTGGGATCGTCCCATTGATCGTCAGAGCAGTCCCGGTTTGCCCACCCAGGACAAAGGACCTTTCGCTAATCACCAGGTCGATCAACTCACCTGTCAGCGTTGAGGGTTGCACCCTGGAGGGAGCAATGGGAAGTACTCCAAGACTCGCGCATGCAGAGAGCAATGGCTGGATTCCAGCAAGCAGTCCCAACGCTCCGGAGCGTTTTAGTAGCGTTCGTCTGGAAATCAAGTCGGGTGTATCTTGTACCGTCTTTTTGAAATGCATGACGATCGACTTTCTACTCGTTCCCGAACTGTGACGCGTCTTGGATCTCATTTGTGCACTCAGCACAGCCCCTCATTGGTGCCATATGACACGAGGTGCACTCAGCCGGATATTCAGCAGGTGCTGTGGGTCATAGCGCCTCTCCCTTATTGGCTGTCAAGGATCTGCTCCGCCACAATGCATACAACACTGGGATCACCAGCAATGTCAGCACCGTGGAAGACACCATGCCGCCGATCATTGGTGCGGCAATCCGTTTCATCACGTCAGCGCCGGCTCCGGTGGCCCACATGATGGGGAGCAAGCCACCCATGATCGCCGCCACCGTCATCATCTTTGGCCGCACGCGCTGAACAGCTCCTTCCATGACCGCTTCTCGCACGTCTTGGATAGAAGCCATCCGGCCTTCCTGCACGCGCCGGTCGTACGCTTCATCAAGGTAGACGAGCATCACCACGCCCGTCTCTGCTGCCACGCCAGCCAGCGCAATGATGCCCACCCAGACCGCCACGCTGAGGTTGTAGCCCAGGTAATGGAGATACCAGATGGCTCCGATCACGGCGAAGGGAACGGAAAGGAGAACGATCAGGGATTTGGCCAGCGAGCGGAAGTTGAGATACAGGAGCAGCAGAATTACGACCAGGGTCACAGGGATCACCAGCTTCAACCGCTCCTCTGCTCGCACCAGATGTTCGTATTGCCCAGTCCAGATCAGCCGGTATCCGGGGGGAAGGACGACGTAGTCGCGGACAGCTCGTTGCGCATCCTGGACATAGCCGCGTAGGTCGCGTCCGCCGACCGACACCGACACGAGACCCGCCAGCGCCCCCGCCTCATCCGCGATCGACGGCGGCCCCTGCGTGATCACTAGCTCCGCGATTTGTCCAAGCGGAATCTGCGCGCCGGTCGGCGTGGGGATGAGCACCCGCTTGAGCCGGTCCGGATCATGACGCAACTCGCGCTTGTAGCGAACGTTCACCGGATATCGTTCCCGCCCCTCGACCGTGGTGGTCACAGTTTCCCCTCCAATGGCCGAGGTAATCACCGCTTGTACGTCTCCTACCGTCAAGCCATGCCGGGCCGCCTCGTGCCGATTGATGATCAAATCCAAGTAATAACCTTCGTTCAACCGTTCAGCAAAGGCGCTTTTGGTGCCTGGCACCGCCGCCAAGGCCTGTTCGATTTCCACGCCGATTTGTTCGATCGTCTTCAAATCGGACCCCAGCACTTTGATTCCCACCGGGCTCCTGACACCGGTCGTGATCATTTCCGTGCGGGTCTGGATCGGCATCCACCAGATATTGGGGAAGCCAGGGATTCGGAGTTTGGCATCCATCTCATCCAACAACCGATCCCAGGTCATGCCCGGTCGCCATTGTGCCTGCGGTTTGAGAGTCACGGTGATCTCCGCCATGCCGACGAAGGCTGGATCGGTCGCAGTCGGGGCCTTTCCCATCTTGCCGAATACCCGCTCCACTTCAGGGAAGGTCATGAGCAACTGATCCTGCACCTGCAGGACTTTCGTCGCTTCTGGAATCGAAAGGCCTGGGACGGTAGTCGGCATGTACAGAATGGTGCCCTCGTTCAGCGGTGGCATGAACTCTGCGCCAAGTCGAGAGAACATTGGCACTGTAATTGTTACTGCTGTAACCACTAGTCCTAACGTCACCCAGCTCACTCGCAATGCTCCTGAGAGGATAGGTCGATAGAATGCGATCAGCAACCGGTTCAAGGGATTCTTGCTCTCTGCTCGGATATGGCCCCGAATCAGAATCACCATGAGCACGGGTGCAAGCGTCACCGAAAGGGCAGTGGCAAAGAGCATCGAAAAGGTTTTCGTATAGGCCAAGGGCGTGAATAATCGTCCTTCCTGAGCTTCCAATGCGAAGATCGGCAAGAACGACACAGCGATCACCAGCAGTGAAAAAAATAGAGGACGTCCCACCTCTTTCGCAGCGGCAATGACGATTTCCACGCGGTTCCCTGAAGGAGATTGCTCCAATCGTTTATGGGCATTCTCAACCATCACGATCGCGGCATCGACCATCGCTCCAATGGCGATGGCGATCCCTCCCAGGGACATGATGTTAGACGTAATCTTCAAGTAGGCCATCGGAATAAAAGCCAGCAACACGGCGACCGGCAAGATGAGGATGGTAACTAGCACGCTGCGCAGGTGAAAGAGAAACAGGACGGCAACCAAACTGACGATCACGCTTTCTTCAACCAGTTTGTCTCGGAGCACCGTGATGGCCCGAAGGATTAGATCAGACCGATCATAGGTCGTGACGATATGGACGCCTTCGGGCAGACTGGTCTTGATCTCGGCAAGCCGCGCCTTGACTCGCTCAATGACCGCTAGAGTATTTTCCCCGGCTCGCATAATCACGATGCCGCCGACCGTCTGTCCCTTGCCGTCCAATTCGGCAATGCCCCGCCGTTGATCAGGTCCGAGTTGTACATTCCCAATGTCACGCACCAGGATCGGCGTGCCTCGTCCATCCGTGCCGACGGAAATCAGTTCAATCTCATCAACCGACCGAAGATAGCCTCGTCCTCGAATGATGTACTCGGTACCTGCCATCTCCAAAACCCGGCCACTCACCTCAGCGTTGCTGTTGCGGACAGCTTCGATGACCGTTTGGATCGGAAGCCGATACGCCGCTAACGTGTTGGGGTCCACTTCAATTTGGTATTGTTTGACGAATCCGCCGATCGCCGACACTTCCGCCACGCCAGGCACACTCTCCAGTTGGTACCGTAGATACCAATCCTGCAGACTCCTCAGCTGTGCAAGATCGTGCGCCCCCGACTCGTCCACCAACGCGTACTGATAGATCCATCCCACACCGGTCGCATCCGGCCCCAGTGTCGGCGTCACGCCTGACGGCAACTTGCCGGTAAGCCTCTGCAGATATTCGAGGACACGACTTCGTGCCCAGTACAGATCAGTCCGGTCTTAAAAAATCAAATAGACGTAGGAGACGCCGTATTCCGAAACGCCTCGGACTCGTTTGACCCGGGGTCCCGCGAGTAGAGACGTCACAACCGGGTAGGTAATTTGATCTTCAATGAGCGTGGGACTGCGCCCCTGCCACTCGGTGTAGACGATCACCTGAACATCCGAAAGGTCTGGAATGGCATCCAAAGGAACCTGGAACAAGGCCCATAGGCCCCAACCTGCCAACAGCAACACACAGAGGATGACGAGAACTGGATTACGTGCACTCCTTTCGATGAGTCGAGCGATCATTGCGGTTATCCTCCCATCCCTTGGCGCCAAGGCGCCCACCTCTGTCAACTACGTGCCACTTCCTGCGACCAGGAATTGAAACGTTTCACCTATTGGAGGTTGGTCCGGTATCGTCAGATTGGCGGTGACAACCCAAGTACCGCCCATGCCGAACATCACCTTACCTTCATAAATTCCATTCTTGGTATGGAGTGCGGCCACCTTTGAATCTGTCATGCCTGGCATCGGCATGGTATAGACGAACATGACTTGTGCATTGGTCACTGGCTTGCCGTTCTGATTCGTTGCCCTGAGCTTGAGGAGAACTTCACCGGCCTTGGGCTTTTGGGGAAGGGGGGTGAGGGTTAGCATGTAACCAGCTACCTGGCGAGTCTCGGAGATAGC
>CAZNBG010000090.1:0-9652 GCA_964570915.1 uncultured Nitrospira sp.
ACTCTGATAGCGGCGGGGACTGTCATCTTATTCATGGAAAGTGATCGATTTCGATCGAGGGGACTACATATAGCTATCGAGACTTTTTGTCAATACTAAATATTGTGGATGGGCTGTGAAGTGCGAGGGAAAGCTGTGGATAGCTGTTGAGCGAGTCTTGGCGCCTCATTCCGTCCTGTTACAGACGAGTTATCCCCAGAAATGACCATGACACTAGGGCTACATCATGCATTTTCTTCGTTTTTGAACATCCTAAAAGGCCATCCGTCCGATTTTCAGGGTCGCCTCATCCACACCCTTGATTGGAACGAACTGCCCCCCAATACCAACGACGACCACCCTCGTCTCGGCTATCCTGGTCTCATATCGGCTCAATAACCCCCAATTGTGTCGGACCGTCGCCGGCCGGACAATACCCTCGATAAGCTTTTTCCCTTGAGTGCGAAGTACTTGACGAATCAGCTGTTGCTCTTGGGAAGGCATGCCTTGATCCATGCGGTCAAGCGCCCCATTCAATTCCCGTTCGACGAATTGTAAATAGTCGTCAGTCGTCGGATTCGACAGCGCCAAGCCGACTGCCCCGGCCAGCACCACTACCATCACGGCTAAACGGGCAAGACTCATCATCCCCTCGTTGGAACTCCACCATTATGAGAGCATGCAAGAGCTGTGTCAGATGGAACGTCGAGGTACCCGATCCGGCGCGCAAGCACCCGATTACACGGCAGGAGAGAGAGCCTGTGCCCTCCCCTTCTGCTCTTGCTCGATGCAATGCCGAAGGCGCCATACAGCCAAGAGCCCGGGCAAGGCCACCACCAGCGTCACAACGAAGAACTGCGCCCATCCCATCATATCGACAAGATCAGCCGAGGGACGACCGGCAAAGACTCGTCCCAACGCCTCCAACGACGATAGCAGTGCGAACTGAGTCGCCGTATACCGAGGGTCGCAGAGCGACATCACCAAGGCCACAAACGCGGCTGTGCCCATGCCGCCCGTCACGTTCTCGATCACGACCGCTGCGGTCAAAATCGCCGTACTTTTCCCAGCTGCCGCCAACACGGCAAACCCGAGGTTAGACACGGCCTGCAGCATGCCGAAGAGCAGCAACGACGGGACGAGACTGGTCCGCGTCATCATGACGCCTCCGAGCAGGGCCCCAAACAGCGTGGCGAAAATCCCGAGGCCTTTCACGGCGCCGACCTCCGTCGCCGAAAAACCCATTCCACCGATCAGAAACGCAGTTTGCAGTGAAGAAGCGAACGCGTCGCCGAGTTTGTAGAGCACAATCACAGCCAAGAATCCCAACGCGTGCGGCCGGGAGAAGAATTCCCGGAGCGGCGCACCGACGGCTTCACCGAGACTCTTGGGGGGATCGGCAAGCCGAGTGGGCTCCGGACTCGCGATGATGATCACGACCCCCGCCGACATGATAGCCGCCATCGCCAGATACGTCGTGGACCAGCCGACAGAGTCGGCCAGCCACAGGGCCCCGGCGCCAGCCACCAGGAGGGCAATGCGATACCCATTGACCCACACCGCCGCACCCAAACCTCGCTCGTGGGCCTGGAGTGTGTCGGTTCGATAGGCGTCAAAGACGATGTCCATCGAAGCGGAAAGAAACGCGACCAATACCGCAAACGCCGCCAATCGTTCCGGATGCGTGCGTGGGCTGGTCATCGCCATCAGCGCCAAGCCGAGTGCAACGCACACTTGGGTCAGCAACATCCAGCCGCGCCGCCGCCCGAGCCACGGCGGCACGATTCGATCCATGAAGGGCGCCCAGAGGAATTTCAACGTATAAGGAAGTCCGACCAGGGTGAAGATGCCGATCGTCTTCAGATCAACTCCCTCGACGGTCAGCCACGCCTGCAACGTGCCCGCGGTAAGGGCCAACGGCAAACCGGAGGCAAAGCCCAAGGGCAACATCACGGCGAGCCTCCGATTCATCACTGCAGCCAGACCGGTGGGATGTTCGTTCACGTGGATCGCTCACATCGAAAGGAGTTGATGAAACCCGGTTTTCAGCTCGACCCTAGACCGCCGGATGGAACGCAGAATACCATCGAGCCCTGTACATGCTCAGAAGAATCTCAAAAGCTTGCGGGAGACACGTTCACCGGCCGGTGCAGAATCTAGCAGGATTGGCCATTGAACAGACAGGGTTTGTAGCGCGAGATATCGAAATCGGTATTTTCCTGATACACCCGTTCATTCCCGTTGACACCGTCTTGCTCCGGATCGTTCCACATCGTGTGGTTCCACCAATAGAACAGGGGCTGGGCCTCGGTCTGATACACGGGATTCCCGTACGCGCTGCGGGTATATTCTCGAACCAAACGGCCCGTCACATAATCGACTTGGCCGTTCCCCGCCAGCGAATAGAGGCTGATAAAGAGCCGTGCTTCGTGGTCATAGAGTTCATCGATGCGGGTACTGACATCGGGCTCGGCGGGCAGAAGACTTTTGGCCTCCCCCATAGAAGACAAGCTGCCCAACGCCATCATAAGCATGAACACGAACAGCAGTCGAGGCGCCATTTCACACCCACAACGCACCGCGATCAATCAGATCGCGGGTATCCTAGCACGCAGGATTTCTGCAATCAAAGGACGATCCGGGCGACGACCTCACTCACAGGCGCAGTCTTGCCGGAACCGCTGCCACCTCCCTATAATGCCCGCCATGGCACAGGCTCGCGCGTCGATTCACACGTTGGGATGCCGGTTGAACCACGCCGAAACGGCGGTGCTGGGTGAAGGGCTCCGCCGCAGAGGGTTCGAACTGGTCGAATTCGGTCGACCGACGGACGTGCTCGTGCTGAATACCTGCGCGGTCACGGAAGAGGCCGAACGCACATCGCGGTACCTGATCCGAAAAACCCTCAAACATTCTCCCCATGCGTTCGTCGCCGTGACCGGCTGTTACGCTCAAGCGGGGCTTGACGGGCTGAAGCGCCAGGCAGGCATTGACCTCATCGTCGGCCATCAATTCAAACTCGACTTGCCGTCCTACTTGCCCCCCTCCCATGCCTTACAGAAACGCGCAGCCCCGGAAATCCGCCACACCAGAACGATGACGCGGGAAGATTTCGACCTGCCCTACTTTGGAGAACCGGATTCCACCAGGGCACCGTTGAAAATTCAGGACGGCTGCAGTGCCATGTGTAGCTTCTGCATCATTCCATTCTCACGGGGGCATGAGCGGAGCAGACGGCTGGAGGATATTCTTCAAGAAGCGGCCGGCTTGGCTGCGCGCGGATACCGCGAGATCGTGCTGACCGGAGTGAACATCGGGCAGTATCGGTACGCCCGCCATGATTTCTGTTCCATGCTTCGGCAACTCGATCAAGTACCAGGCCTCGCGCGCATCCGTATCTCCTCAATCGAGCCG
This sequence comes from uncultured Nitrospira sp., assembly GCA_964570915.1. Classification (GTDB taxonomy): domain Bacteria; phylum Nitrospirota; class Nitrospiria; order Nitrospirales; family Nitrospiraceae; genus Nitrospira_D. Next base: position 3,394 of record CAZNBG010000090.1, read on the forward strand.
ACGACTGTCAGTGATGAGTTGCTGGACCTCCTGGTCGGTTCGACAAAGTTCTGCCCCTTCCTTAATGTACCGTTACAGAGCGGAGACGACCACATCCTCCAAGCCATGAACCGGCGCCATACCGTCAAAACCTATGTCAACTTGATCGAGCAGGCCGCCGCCAAAATTCCTCGGTTGGGATTGGGCACGGACCTGATGACGGGCTTCCCCGGCGAAACCGACGCCGCGTTCACAAACACCCTGACGGTTGCCACCCACCTGCCCTTTTCCTATCTACACGTGTTTCCCTATTCGCCAAGACCGGGCACGGCCGCATCCCGCATGACACAAACCACATCATCACAAGCCAGCGTCAGAAAACGGACCGAGATACTTCAAGAACTCGGTCGTGCCAAGCGGCTCACGTTTCATCAGAAGCCGATTGGGACTACTATCTCCGTTCTCTTCGAAGCAGGCACAGAAGACGGCTTTTGCCACGGCACCACCGCCAACTTTACCAAGGTCGCCGTGGCGGCCTCCGACGATCTGCGGAATCAGATTAAGCCGATCACGATCACAGCGGCCACCGAGCGCTGGGCCTTCGGCCAGGCGGCGCCGGAAAAACAGAGCACAATCTCCCTTATCCAGTCATGACACAGAAGCCTCCTCCTCAAGTCCATATTGAAACGTTCGGCTGTCAGATGAACGAATCCGACAGCGAACTTGTCCGCTCGATGCTGAAGCAGGAGGGATTCGCCTTCACACCGGATCGTGAGCGGGCCGACGTGGTGCTGGTGAACACCTGTGCCATTCGAGAAAACGCCCACAACAAAATATACGCACACCTCTCCGAACTGAAAGGGCTCAAGAACCACCGTCCGTTAGTGGTCGGCGTTCTGGGCTGCATGGCTCAGAATCTGAAAAACGAGCTGGCGGACAAAGAGCCGCTGGTCGATGTCCTCGCGGGACCGGACGCCTACCGGCAGCTACCCAGGCTACTCTCCCGCGCCCGCGAGACCCAGGAACAGGGATTTGCCCAGAAAGGGTTTGCGCTCGATCTGTCGGAATATGAAACCTATGAAGGCGTTCTGCCGGACCGGGACAGCGGGGTGAATGCCTGGATTACCGTCATGCGGGGTTGTGACAACTTCTGCTCATTCTGTGTGGTCCCCTATACCCGTGGACGGGAACGATCCCGTGCCCCGGAAGTCGTCCTGGCTGAAGCACGCGACGCCGCTGCCCATGGATTCAAACAAATTACCCTCCTGGGCCAGAACGTCAATTCCTACCGGTACGACGACTGGGATTTTGCCAAGCTGATCAGAGCGGTCGCGGATACATCAGGCATCGATCGGGTCCGGTTTACCTCGCCCCACCCTAAGGACTTCCCGCCGGCGCTGATCGATGCTATCGCCACCCATCCGAATATCTGCAAACACATTCACCTTCCGCTTCAGGCAGGAAGCGACCGGATCCTCAGCTTGATGGAACGAAACTATACGGCGAACGACTACCTGGCGCTGGTGGAACGCATCAGAGCAGCCATACCCGAGACGGTACTCACCACGGATCTCATCTGCGGATTCTGCTCAGAGTCGGACGAAGAGTTTCAGGAGACCCGCCGCATGGTTGAACAGGTGCAATTCGACTCGGCCTTCATTTTCAAATATTCTGAGCGAAAGAACACGATCGCCGCGCGAAAGTTCGCCGACGATGTGCCGGATTCCCTCAAGGGAGCCCGCGTCTCGACATTAGTGGAGATCCAGCGCCGGATTACCCTGGAACGCAACCGACGCTATATCGGCCGGAATATCGAGATCCTGGTCGAGGGCGATGCCACCCGTTCTTCGACCCAAGGCATGGGGAAGACGGACGGGAACATCACCGTGGTCTGGGATAAGGGAGCCGGCCCATTCCAACCAGGCACGATGGTGACCAAACATATCTTCGAGGCTTCCGCCGCTACCCTTTACGGGGAATAGTCCTCACACGCTCTCTGCTTCTCACTGTCCGACGGAACAATTCTGCACGTTCGCCTCCCCATAGTGAACATTTTTTGGCGCTCTTCGAACCAAGCCTAGCGTCGTTCCCCACGATCTGATCTCCTGCATACGTGATTCGACCACCTGATAAGACATGCGCCGGCTGGTGCCATTCACCGGTTCCACGACCAGGGTCTCGGTGCTAACAATCTGATTTCTCAAGCAACCCCGTTTGATATTCGGCAGTCATGACGATGCACCGTAAGCCGAGCTATCACAAGGCTTTGACGCTTCAATACCTGATGCTCCCCGCATGGGAAAGACTGTTTCTTGGAGCAACCTAAAGGCACGGTCCTTGCTGAGCATTGCACACATTCAGTACGTACATGTTCAACAAACTCATAAGAAGGAGCGTTTTCACACCATGAAGCCCCTCAATGCCGATTCAAAGCCCCCTGCATCAGAGTCTCGCGTCACGCTCGAAACCATTATTTCCGTCGGCGTGGTCGGCTGGCTCGCCATGGGCATCGTGCTGATGGGGCTGGGTATCTGGTAGATCGTGCGCCGTGCATGTACCGGCACGGCTCGGGGCTGCGGTATTTCAGAAATCATTTCCTCCCCCTCCCCTATCTTGATACCGTGATGACACCGATGAGGAGAACCGTCATGCACACATTTTTTCGAGCTCGGACGATCCGCTACGCCGGCGCGGTGGTTTCCCTCAGCCTTCTGGCAACCGGATGTTCGACCCTGTATGGCTGGTCGAACGTGCATAAAAGCGCCAGAGGATCGGTATATATCAAGGACGTCGCCGATTGGTCGTTTGAAGCGGATCACCCGGCGATGATCGACCAGGCCACCCTGCTCAGCGCAGTCAAAGGCGTGGTCGCCGATGACGCCATGAAATCGTCTACGAAAATGCCCGCCAGCGGCAGCAAGCCGATGAGAGTATTCAGCGATGAAGACGCCGAGTTTCTTGCTCCCCTGCTAGCCCAAGGCTTGTCACAAGCCAAACCGGAGCAGATTGTCGGTTTCAAGGTGTCTCCATCGGCAGGGTCAGGCACTGAACCCACGGCGGGCACCCTCTATGTGCATAAAGGCTCGATCTACATGACTCTTACTCCTTCTCAGAATAGGAAGCCCTCGGGCTTCGTGCCAAGCTCTGTCGCTCGTCTTGAAAAGGCTCCTTCTTTTGTCGCGATGGGGAGCGGAGCCATGACGATGGTGATCGATCACCAGGCTCTCGGCAAGTCACCGATGCCGGGCTCCTTTTCCGTAGCAGCCACTCTGCCGGTGCCAAATGCTCCGACGATGAAAGCAACACCGCCGCAGGAAGCGCCTATCGACTCCCAGGATCTTTCGATGAACAGTCCTGTTGATACGGGAACTCCTCAATTGACCACCGATGAGCTGCTGAACCGGAAATTGGATGAGCTCCGCGAAGCGCGCGAGGTCAACAAAGCGAAGGATTCCGAGATCGGGATGTTGAAGAAAGAAGTCACGTGGATGAAGCAAGAGCTTCGTCAACGGACGCAAGAGATCAAAGCCATGAAGGCAAACAAGACATCCAGCCGCTCGACCCCGAAAAGGAAATCGGCGGAAGCGCACCCGATCCGCTGATGGCCCATCGATTCACCCGACGTTGTAAAGCTCAGGTTGCAGCAGGACGACTTCCCTGGACAGAGGCTGGCGAAAGTTCATGCGACAGTAGCAGGCATACGTCACATAGGTGTCCTGCAGACAGTACGCCGCAAGCTCAGGCCCCTGCCCCTTCTGCCACATTTCGGCGACCTGCTCTCCACTGCCCGACTTTGTTTCCACCTGCAGCGCTCGGGCCAAGACATCGAGCTTGATCCACCCTCTCGTATCCCAATTACTCCAGATCGCCATCGTGTCATAGACCGGTTCGGCGCGGAATTTCGCAAGATTGATATCAAGGCTGGGTTTCACTTGATTGATGATTGACCGCTTCTTGATGAAGGGGAGATCAAAACCAAGCCCGTTATGCGTGATGAACAAGGTCGGACGGTCATGAGCCAGTCTCGCCCAAAATTGCCGGAGCAGCTCACGTTCATCAGCTCCAAACCAGGCAACGGCACTCCGGGCCTCCATCTGATCGGAAAATTCCAGCAGACCGATGCAAACGATGCGGCTGAATGTCCCATCGAACGCTGATTTGGCATACGATTCGTCTTCCGCACGGCGCTGTTCTTCGGCCACTCCTGCTGCAAAGAGATCGTAGGCCGCTTCCGCCGGTGGAGACCCGTCACTTGCCGGCAGTTTACCCGAGAGACGCGCCCATTCATTGCGCGTCGCCTGAACGGTTTCGATGTCGAGGACGACCTTCATTGGGAAGCTCCTAGCGCATCGCGCTGCAAGGCTTCGATAACCGTGTAGTCCGCCGACGGGAACTTGAATTGCGTGAGCTCTTCGGGGTGCACCCATCGGATTTCTTCGCAGCCGAGGGGAACGGGCTCACCTTGTTCGATCGCGCAGCGAAAAAAATGCAGCTCCACGATCTTATCCAGATAGTCATGCCGAACGATCTGATACGGGATGGGGAGGTCGATGCGAATATGAAGCTCTTCGAACAATTCCCGCTGCAAACACTCCGTGAGCGATTCACCGCGTTCCCTTTTTCCACCGGGAAACTCCCAGAAACCGGCCAGGTGAACACCATGCTTTCGTCGAGCGATCAAGTAACGACCGTCCCGATGGATGAGCCCAGCCGCCACTTCAATGACTTGCACGATTAGCCTGCTACCTTTCACGCGTCGCCGGAGTGAACGGGTAAGTCTTACAGAAGGACTTCATCGGGCATAGGAGACAATAGGGGTCACGAGCCGTACAAACCATCGCTCCAAAGTCCATGATGGTCTGGTTGAAGTCATAGCCCTTTCCTGTCGGGATCAAGACTGCCGACAATTCCCATAACATTGCCTTCTGTGCTTTAGGGTCACCCTCGGCGACGAAGATCCTATGGAGGACTCGAATCACGTTCGTATCCAGGATCGGCGCATCTTCATTGAACGCGAATGAGCGAATCGCCCCGGCCGTATAACGCCCGATGCCTTTGAACGAGAGTAGCTCCTCGGCGGCGCTGGGTAATTTCCCGCCATACCGCTCCACCGTTTCGCAAGCGATCCCGTGCAATCGTTCCGGACGAATGTTGTATCCCAGTGGATACCAAGTCTTTTTCACGTCGGCAACCTGCGCCTCCGCCAGATCTTCAAAACTCGGATACCGCTCCAAAAACTCATGATACTTGGGGACGACTCGATCGACTTGCGTCTGCTGCAGCATCACCTCGGAGACGAGAATGCGATAGGGGTCTGAGGTTTTCCGCCAGGGTAAATCCCGACCATGTTCCCCATACCACTTCAGGAGTCGCCGCTGAAATCGACGCTTAGCGGAAAGATCCGGAAGAACAGACTTGCCGGGTTTTTTCTTGTTGGAAGGACGCCGCGCAGGCATGGACCGAGCCTTAATTGTGACCACCGCTTGACCGACGGCATTGTAGAAGTCCCTTTCCCTAAAAATCAAACGTGTCGCCTGACTCACGGCTTTGAGACCGTTTTGTAAGCTCTACAGACAATCTGTTCAAAGCAAAATTCTCGTGGTAGCCTGTAGATAAGCATACAGGCGGGGGCGATGAACGTGGAAACCCTCCGAGATCGGTTGGTCACAGTCTTGGTTATATCCGGAAGTTTGCTCTGTGCCCTCCCCCCGTTTTCGTCCGCAGCGGAAACCCTCCAAGTGCCATGGGAGTGTTCCAACTACGCTGGCGACGCGCAGGTCCGTTGTGTCAACGCCTTTATGGAAGCGCAGCAGAAAAAAATCGCTGAACTTGAAGGAAAGCTCCAAGCCCAAGAGGGGACCGTCGGCCAACTCAAAAGCCAGCTCGATCGGCAAGCAACCGCAACAGCCGATCTACAACACCAACTTGTGGAGCGGCCTACCACCAGCGTCGTTCCAGTCCCTTACTCATATCCCTACTCCTTCGGCTACCCCTTCGGCATGGGACTTGGGTTCGGACTGACCTTTGGCAATTCTGGGATCTATACATCACCCTATTATGGCCCGTATTATCGTCCGTTTTGGGGTCCTCGACATTATGGGTATTGGGGTTATCGCTGGTGAGAGCTGAGATAGATTTGATTCACAGCACACCCACTGACTGCCTGCTCACCTTTCCTACTGCTTGGATCGGGCTTTTCATTGACAAGATCGCTTCCGACAAATAGCTTGCTTAGTAGAACGCTATCAGTACAATGTCGACCGGCTTGCTGGCTGCATAT
>CAZNBG010000091.1:0-8511 GCA_964570915.1 uncultured Nitrospira sp.
GCGGAGGATTACGTTCAAGAACGTGAGGACCAACACTGCCGCGATGCCGGCGGTGAGGCTTTCAGCTTCCAACCCAGGGATCGTCGAAATAGCAAGAAATACCGCGATACCGGTGATCAGCACGCGCATGAGGGCAGTGCGCACGCCGCCGTGGAACGGTGATTCGTGGACAGCTCTTGCAAAACGGAGGGCAGGCATCGGCTACCTTGCTGGTGAAGCGGTCCTTCCTGGTGAATAATGAACGACTGTTGCGGTGACCTTCTTGGTCTTGTCGTCTTTTGACGCCTCAATGATCACACGGTCGCCCACTGTGGGTGAGTCGGTCGATTTCGGGTTGCTCTTGTTCCTGAACCGAACTTGCTTATTGAGCAGGACTGAGACGATCGGCCCCTTGGCCGTCTTGACTTCAATGTGTTTCGCATCGATAGCCGTTACAGTGCCCAACACATGAATATCTGTGCCGGCAGCCATGACGAGGGCAGGCAACACACACACGGCTACGAGGATCATGCAGCTTGTTATCAAACCATCATATTTCTTTAACATAATCAACGTCTAGTGATGGTGTCCGCTGCCTTGGTCTTGGTGAGACGCTTTGGGATTCAATAACTGCATGCGATCCAGTTCCTTGTGGCTCAACTGCGGCAGATGCCGTATGAAATGCACGAGCTTCCAGCTCCCCCTGTCTTCATCGATGTCGCCTTTTCCCCAGGCCGGCATCGCAGTGAAGCGGATGCCGTTGTGGATAATGAAGAACAGTTCTCCGTCGGACATCGATTGAATCTCTTGGCGGCGCAGGTCCGGTACCCTTGGATGCACGTTCTTTCCAATCTGAGTTTCCCCGCTGCCGTCATTAGCATGGCAGCTGGCGCAATGGTCGGCAAAATGATCGAGCCCTTCAACCAACACCGCTGGACTTATGGGAACGGGATTCGCCATGTCGCGGATCGCGCTGGGAATGGTAAAACGGCGAAATTGCCGAACCACGGCTACCTCGAGCGGATGCGGCTCGGCCATGGCGCTGAAGCCGCTCGTGTAGATATCATACCCCAGCCAGAGCGCTCCGCTGAGCACCATGAGACCGGCCATGATCAGTAGTGACAGGAGGATCTTGAGCATAGAGAAAGATCCTTTTTACCACTATACAAACTCTGCCAGGTGAATACCACCGATTCATCGAACGGAAGGCGTTAATTGGCACGGGTGAGACGAATGATCAGAATGATCAAGACAGGCAGGTGCATCAGCACACCGCTCATTCCCATAAACGATTCGCCGATCCAGAACGTCATGCCGAGATTAAAGGCCAAGACTCCATAGTACAGCCCGATCCCGAGCAACAGTCGTTGCGTCATCGATTGAGGTAATGAGAGGGAAGGGAGCCGCCGATCCAGGGGGAAATACATCGCCAGCGAAATCAGTCCGACCACCGCCCAGCCGACATAGTTCGCGAACGGGACACCAAAGTGCCACCCTGAATCAGGATAGTAGTAAATCTTGCCCAAGAACCAACGGTCGCCACGCAGGGCGACCGGATCGATCACCATGTCGATAAAGGCGAATAAAAACGCGGTCAACGCGTAAACGAACCAGCTCGTGCGGGTATCCACATCGAAACGCAGCCGTGTGAGGAGAGCAGGTTCAATTCTCGGCGCGGAATCACGAGGCAGCAGGAGTCCGAGCGCCACGCAATAGGAAGCGAAGAGCAGGAAACTGAATGAAATGGAATCCATGAACGGCACGTTGGAAAAGTAAAGTTCCTGGCCGACCGTCGAGCCGTTGTAGAAGTACCAGCCGAAGGGGATGCCCGTTCGCGTCGATGAAAACTCACAGATGAAGGCCGTGGCCCAGCTGATCAACCAGAAACGCCAGGTGCGTGGCCAACCGATCAATTGGATGGCGGAAAAGAGGAAGGCCGCCACAAAGACGAAGACGTAAGGACGCAGGAGGATTGTTTTGAAGAACAGCAGAAGAACATCCATACCAAGTACGTGTCATTCGTGGCAGTGCGGCTGGCGAGACTTCATACATACTTGTGAGTGCGAAACCAGCGCACGGCTTTTCCCAGGGCAACCTCGGGCGGATGTTGGGGCAAGCCCAGCTCTCGGATTGCCTTGGAGCAATCGTAATGCATTTTGTACTTGGCCATCTTCACGCCTTCCAGCGGAATGCGCGGCGGAAAACCGGTCAGATTGGCGAGCCAGTGATTGAGATAGGCAAGCGGGAGCACGGCACCCCGTGGCAACTTGAGGGCCGGGGCCTTGACGCCGGTCAGCGTGCTGAGAATCTCGAACACTTCACGGAGCAACAGGTTTGTACTACCGAGGATATACCGTTCCCCTTGCCGCCCCTTTTCCATTGCGAGAAGGTGCCCGGTGGCGACATCATCGACGTCGATGATGTTCATGCCGGTTTCAATATAAGCCGGCATCCGACCCTTCATGAAATCGACGATCACCTGGCCGGTCGGTGTTGGTTTCACGTCGCCTTCACCGACGGGCGCGCTCGGATTGACGATGACCACGGGCAATCCTTCGTTGGCCAGCTTGTGCACCTCCTGCTCAGCCAGATACTTCGAGCGTTTATAATGACCCGCCATCTGGTCGAGGGACACAGGGGTGTCCTCCGTTCCGAGTCCTCCGCCCGACGGCAAGCCGATCGCCCCGATGGTGCTGCAGTAGACCGTGCGCTCCACACCGACATCACGCGCGGCTTCCAGCAAATTTCTGGTGCCGGCCACATTGATGTCATAGAAGATCGACGGGTCTTTCGCCCACAAGGCATAATGGGCGGCGACGTGGTAAAGATGTCGGCAGCCGGAGAGGGCTTGCTGCAGGGATTCTTTATCGCGGAGATCACCAAGGACGTTCTCGACGTTCAGGGCACGGAGATTGGTTGAATCGCTTCCAGGGCGGGCAATCACGCGGACGTCGATGCCGGTTTTGAGCAACGCACGAACGACAGCGGCGCCGACAAATCCGGTCGCTCCGGTCACAAGCGCTTTCATGGAGAAGACGCGAAACGTGAAGTGCGAAGCCTGCCTCGCCAGCCTTCAACAAGAGCTCGTTCTCTCTGCGAGGCGAGCGTGAAACACCTGCAATGAGGATGACCGCTCGATTGTACGGATGTGTGTTTCACGAACGACGTCAGTTCTTGCGGTTTGTGATATACCGGGCGATCTCTCGCAACGGATCGGCGGAAGGACCAAATGATGAGAGCCGGTTGATGGCGCGGCCCCCGCAGTCGTCCGCCAGCCTTTTGGCCCCGTCCACGCCGTAGAACGTCGGATAGGTCTTCTTCCCGCGCTCGGCATCGGTGTTGGGATTCTTGCCAAGTTCCTCGCGCGTGCCCGTCACATTCAACACGTCATCGGCGATCTGAAAGGCCAAACCGATGTCCTCGGCATAGCCGGTCATGTCGTCAAGTTGCCGATCGTTCGCTCCGGCGGCCATGGCGCCCATGCGGACCGCAGCACGAATGAGCATGCCGGTCTTGTGCTTATGAATGTTTTGAAGCGTGGGAAGGCTGATGTCCTGGTTTTCCGCTTGGATGTCGAAGACCTGTCCGCCCACCATCCCCATATTGCCGGATCCAAAGGCCAATTCTTGAATGATTCGAACCTGCCGTACCGGATCGCAGCCTTTCATGAGATCCGGCCTGCTGATCAGATCGAAAGCCATCGTCAACAGCGCGTCGCCGGCGAGGATCGCCATCGCTTCGCCATACACCTTATGGTTCGTTGGTTTGCCGCGGCGATAGTCGTCATTGTCCATGGACGGAAGATCGTCGTGGATCAGCGAGTAGGTATGGATCAGTTCCAGCGAGCAGGCAACCGCCATGAGGCCGGGCGGCGTGTGGTTTAGAGCTTCCGCCGCGGCGATCGTCAGGATGGGCCGAACCCGTTTCCCACCCGCCATGAGACTATACCGAAGGCTGTCATGCAGTGCCGTGGGTGGCACGGCAGCCGGTGGGGCCACCTGATCCAAGAAGCGATCAACGTCGATGCGTTTCTGTTCGAGATACTCCGCAATATTCATGAACACTCGCCTGTGTTGGGGACCGGCGCTGACCCGCGCGGAGAGTAACAAACGAGAGAAGGGGAGTCAAACGGTGAAGGGAGTACTCAGAGCGGTGTGTGGATCAGTGGATATCCCGCGCGCCGAAGTTTTGTGGGTGAACGTGCACTCCGCCCGACGCCTGCGTGAGCGGGCCACCATCTCCTCAGTGTGGAGAGCTGCTCCAACAGGAACTCGACGGGCTCCAAAGGCCTCGCGTTCGCCGCTTTCGCATCGTCTATGCCATCGATCAAAAAACACGAGTTCTGCGCCTCATGGTCCTTAGGCACCATCGGTATGCGCAGGAAGAGCTGACCGATCGATTGCGACGAAAAGAACGAGACTGGTAAGCCTCGCTCGTCCGAGTATCCGCTTCCCTTCGCTTGTTTTTCCATCGGTCGCCCCGGTATACTCACTCGCTATGAGTATTCGAAAAGGCGGTGGCGAGTGGGAGCCGATGCTGCTCCCGATTGAACCACGGCTGTGCAGAGTGTGCCGGGAAGACCTCTATCGAGATAAGACGATCTTACGGGGAGGCTGGTCCCGCTGCACAATTTGTGACGAATTCGTTCATTATAGTTGTCTGGCTAGCGGAAAAGTGTCCTTTCTGAAGGTCCGGCCTCGGGTGTGCAAAGCCTGCCGTTCGCTTCAGGAGGGGATTGTCCCGCCTTCTTCTAAGAAGGATGTGCCTCCTGTGGCCGCCGTATCATGAATTTCGGTTGGCCCTCTCCCCCCAGGCACTCACACCGGAGATCGAACCGTGTCTGCTCTGAAGCCATTGCCTTTGTGATTGGTGCTACCGCTCTTTCCGGTCGGCATCGGACAAAGGTGGCCTTCTGTACTACTGCGTGATCTCACAGCGGGGCAGCTGAACCTTGTGAACGCATCTCGACCGCGTGACGGTCCTTCGAAACGATTATGGCACAGGTCATCCGAAGCGGGGCGTTTCTGCAACAGTGTTGGTCGGTCCACCCCCTTTGTGTGACGGTGCGAGGGATGACGGACGAACGCGCGGTGGTTCTCTCCTGCAGTTCGTGTAAATCGACCCATCATCTGGCGGTCACCACGGTTAAGGTGAGAGAACCCTTGGTGCAACGAACCGCTCAAGAGGACGCACGCCACGATGAACAAGACGGTGAAGCTCTCTTAAAGGCTTGCGTCTCGGCTCATCATGCCTCTCTGACGCTTCGTGAGATGGATGTGTTTCTGGATCTTGTGCTTTTGCGTTGTGCAGACTGCCGGCGACAGTATGAGGTGACGGTCGCGGCGTTTGAAACGCGCCAGAAGTAGTCGAGGTCTGAGCGGACGAAAGCATCACGCGCTGCACACCGCTATCATGATGGCTCCTTCCATTACGTTCACCGGTGAAGAAACCCAGCTCCTCGCCGATGCCCAATTTTTTAAGAAGAAGGCGGCCATCGCGACAAAGATCAGAATTCTGCTCGAAGCCACGCACGGTGCGTTACAGCAGGAGCTTGCTGGCCTGTCGCTCATCACGCCTCCCGGGTTCGATCCGAAGATCCATCAACTGGTGAAAGGCGAGCATCTGGAGGATTTCCCGTACCAATACCTCGATTGTCCCAAACATTTCGCCGGTGTGAACAAATTCACGTTTCGCACGCTGGTCTGGTGGGGGCATCACGTGGCCTATGCGCTGTTGCTGGAAGGAACGGGGATTCAACACTACAAGCGGCAGTTGCTCGGCCGCTTTCACCAGCTTGCGGGAAGAGACTTGGAGCTTTCGCTGGCGCCGTCGTTATGGGAGTGGAAACGCGGCGAAGGCTATATGCTGCCGATCACCCATGATCGCAAAGCACGGATCGCCGCCGTGCTGGCGGAACGATCGTTCATGAAAGTGGTCCGCTGTGTGCCGCTCGGTGACCAGCGCATCCAGGATGGTCACTTAGCGCAGGTGGCATGTGACACGTTTCGGTCGATGCTTCCCATCATCACCCCGTAGCCCTTTTCTAGCAATTTGGGTAGACTGGACCCCCTGTGTCTGAACCTTGAGAGGGAGGATCCTGTGAAGCACTGGCGTATAGGGTTGTCACTGTGTGGATTCATGTGTGCGGTGATGATGGGCGGTTGTGCGGGGAAAGGCGATGTTCGGCAGGTCGATCTGCAGACAAAGCAACCGCAGGCTCAGGTGGCGGACACCGAACCTGTGAAAATCGTGATTGAACCGTTTGAGGATCGGCGGACTGACAAGAGCCGTGTGGGCGTGCGTACGCATATCTGGGGAGGCTCCACGTACTTTAACGTGGCGGGTGAGCGACTCGGGGACGTGATTGCCCAGCGGTTGGCCGACCGGTTGAAAGTCCGTGGGTGGCGGGAACGCCCATGGGACGTTCGCGCGGCGCCCGCCAGCACGGTGCCTGATGCGGATATCGTGATCAGCGGACAGGTGCAAGAGTTTTCTACCTACGCAAAGAGCCGGATTTTTTCAACCGTTGTCGACACCAACAGCCGGTTTACGATTCAGGCCAGAAACCTGGCGGATCGAAGCACCACGATTCGTACCATTGAAGGCGGGCGGAATCGAACCGTCTTTTGGTTCAACGACGATGATGTGCAGGACCAATTGGCGTCAACCTTGAAAGATGGGATCGACCGACTCATCGGTGACACGACGATTGAGCAGAAGGCGCTACGCCCAGTGCGGTAACACTCTGTGTGAGGCGCCGAGGACAGGGTGTTGTTGTCTCCCTAAACGTCCGCCACGACCTTGCGTTGGCTTCAAGGAACTTTCATCGTGCGTGAGCAGCGTTGGGAAACGACGACGCCATTGAACTTCGGCCAGGCGCTCGCGGTGGGGGAACGGCTTGCCACTCTTGGATTGAAGCCGGTCGCCCCAGCCAACGATGTGATCTGCTACGTCGAGGAATGGACGGTTACTTCTCCGGACGATTTCGATGAGCTGGATCCTTGGGCGACCGAAGACATCACGCAGGTTCATGTGCGGGAACGATGGCGCGGCGATTTTTTTCTCCTCTCCGGAGCCTATCATACGGTATATCAGCGTCATCAAGACATCGGTACGTATTGCTCCATCAGCCATCCCTGGCGCATTCGAGAGGTGTTGCGGCATCACGATCAACGCGGCATGTTCTGGATCGGGTTTCGGCATGCCCACTCGTTCATCCGCATTCGTCTCCAGACTCAGGCGGTGATTACACCCGGGGAAACACACGGCGATACCGACCGGATGCGCTGGTTAGATGAGCGGCGCGCGGCGTTTCTGGAAGCGATTGCCGTCTTGGACTTGCCCATTGAAACGCATGTTGAGAAGAACGCGGTCGTTCTCCGGTCTTCCGATTCGTCCATCCCATTGTTTTGCTCATGGCCCGATGCGTTCGGTCCCTGCCAGTTCGAGTACAACACGTCCGATGCGTTTGAATTCCTCGTGCCGGCCAGCAAGCTTGCAGAGACCTTCAACCCGGAACCGGCTGGCGTTCGTGCCTATCTCACAGGGTTCTCGGAGACGGCCTTGACGGAATTCCAAGAGATCGAACCGGGAGCGAGGCGTGCCTATCGCTGTTCGGTTCACTGTCCATTGGACGATCTTCCCGAGGTGTTGAACACGATTCAACCGGACGGTGTCCTGTATGCCACGCTCTGCGAGTTTCAAACCCAGTCGCTGCTGCCTGACCGTGAAGATGCCTCCGCGATCATCGGAATCGTCGGACTCCAAGGGCGGTTCAAGATCGAAGTCCGCCTCAATCAAGCTCCGTTCCCGGAAGATGCCATGGCTGCATGGTTGGAACGGGTGATCGGTCATCCCGTCGTGTATGCCCCACTCCCGGCGTTCGTCTGATCGGTTGATGACCCTGTTCAGCTAAACGCACCGTAGTTCTGGAACAGCATTTTCGTTGATCAATTCACGCAGATTTTGCACAGTGGGGCCATGAGCCCCCTTGTGAGACTTCATGCTCTGCTCGCGAAACCATTCATGCCGGCGGTGTTCTTCCTCTCGGGCGTCACCTATGACACCGTGACCCTCACGCGGATCGACCGACTTCAGGACAATCTGGTCCTGCTGTTGTATCTCGCCGTGCTTGGTGTCCTGATTGTGTTGACGGGGCGATTGGGCATTGAGACATCACCCGATTGTGAGCCGCTTCCGGGGAGTTCCCCATTGACGCGCTGGGTGTTGGAGAGTCGCCCGTACTATCCGATAGCGAGTCAGTTCTTGCTGGGCGGTCTCTTCAGCGCCTATGCGATTTTCTATTCCCGCAGCGCCAACCTGACCGGGACCGGAGGCCTCTCGACGCTCAATTGCCCGTGCGACGGAATGGCATCCGGCGAGACGGAAACCGCGTGGACCATCAGCACGGGTACCGGTCAGTTCCTGGCGCAGATCAACTCGTCCTTCCAGGAAGGCGCGATTCAGGCTCCGCCCAGCGGCGGCGGCCGAGAACTTCGCCAACCCCGATAGCTATCCGGTCGACTGGCGGGG
>CAZNBG010000091.1:8521-9638 GCA_964570915.1 uncultured Nitrospira sp.
CCGATTGGCCAAGGATGTTTTTCGTGATGGATTGTCCAATCTACGGTTGCTTTTCAGTTTCTCCGTGGTGTTGTGTTTAGCCTTTTTTACATTCTTTCTTCCTGTGATGACCGGTTACATGAACGCGGTGGTCTTCTTGATGGGAGCCGTCTTGAGTCTGGCCGTGACCTTCCGCGTGGTTCAGCTGATTTATCGCCATAATCCTGATCGGTCGAAACAAGAAGCGATCGGGATCACCGTCCCTGCCGCCGGATGTATCGCTCTCCTCGTAGGTTTCTACTTCCTGAATTGGATCCCGCCGGTGCCCCTGTCGCTCAAATTCGGTGGGATGTATCATGAAGTCAAGCGAGTCGGCGATCGGTTCGAGCTCTCGTTCGAGAGACAGTGGTATCAGGTCTGGAAGCGCTCAGATACGACCTTTCCCTCGGACGAACCGATCTATTGCTTCACGGCGGTATTTGCCCCCGTTGATCTCAACACCACGATTTACCATCATTGGTACTTCCGTCCGAACCGTGAAAAACCGTTCACCCATGCGGACAGGATCCCCATCAAAATCTCCGGCGGACGCGAGGGCGGGTATCGGGCCTATACCTTAAAACAGCACCTCGATCCAGGCGACTGGCGGGTGGATGTCGAGACCGAAAACGGCCGGATTGTGGGACGCATTGCAGTAAAGGTCGAACACCAGGCTGAAACGCCTCCGACACTGGAGACCGTGTCTTATTAAACTCTTGGTTATGAGGTATCGTCGGCAATCTTGACGTCGATCGTCAGTGTATGAGGCAGGTACAAGCCTTGGCAGGGGACGATTCTAGCGGTTTCGCCAATTGTCTTTGGCATCGTCCCTCCTCCTGCTATGATGCCGCCAACAGGAAGGATTGCCGATGGGGTTCAAGCGAAAGCATTCTCGTGTCGATGTCGGCCGTGTCGGCCGGTTGCAGCGAGGGGCGCTCTCGGCACCCTGCACGATACTTGATGTCAGTGAGTCCGGCGTCCGCCTTGAGAGTCGTCTTTACGTCAAGAGTGGTGAGGAGCTCCGACTCGTCATCGAGCTGGAGCGAGGGAAGACCTTAACCTGTGAGCTGGAAGTTGTCCACGTGCGGCCTCCTAAATT
>CAZNBG010000092.1:0-429 GCA_964570915.1 uncultured Nitrospira sp.
AAAGGCATTCCATTCCGGCTTCTGCTCTTCAGCCGATTGGAAGCGGTGCCCGTTCTCGAGCCACTGACCGACTTTCTGTTCAAGAGCTTCCTTGGCGCTGTTAGGACATCGTTTACACGATTACAGGCGCGACCACGTCGACTCACTTTTTGGTTTTAACATTCGGATAACACAAACTTGACGTGGGTGTCGCTCCGCCTCTCTCTCCAAAGAGTAAACTTCACTACCCAACCGGGGCTCGCACATCCTCCGATGGGGCTATACGGGATGCCGACATGAGTCTGTCCATTTTGATCCTCACGCTGAACGGGGAAAGGCATCTTGCCGACTGTATCCGTTCGGTGTACTGTACGTACGGTAGGGTAGTCCTGGATTGTTCACCCAGTTACCGGACCGTCAAGATACCAGCCTACATGCGTCTCCCCTTGT
>CAZNBG010000092.1:439-9615 GCA_964570915.1 uncultured Nitrospira sp.
CGATGAAAGCAATCTTGCCGACTGTATTCGTTCGGTGGACGGGTCGGACGATATCGTCGTGCTGGATTCGTTCAGCAGTGATCGGACCGTCAAGATTGCGGAAGAGATGGGTGCGCGCGTTGTGCAGCGCCGCTTCGACAACTGGTCCACTCATCAGAACTGGGCGCTCGAGACCATTTCCTTCAAACATCCTTGGGTGTTCTATCTCGATGCCGATGAACGCATAACGGAGGAACTCAAGCAGGAGCTGCTTGCTATTGCAGACGATGCCGGTCGCGCTCCCGTCGCCTACTACTGTGGAAGGCGGAACATGTTTATGGGCCGATGGATCAAGCATGCGATGCCGCCGGGGTTGATCATGCGCTTCTTTCGTCCTCCCTCTGTCCGATTTCAACGGCTGGTGAATCCGGTACCGGTGATCGACGGTCCGCATGGCTACCTGACCGGCATGCTGATTCATTACAATTTCAGCAAGGGTATCTCTGAATGGATCGACAAGCATAATCGCTACTCTCAGTTGGAAGCACAAGAAGGGATGAAGCTGATCCATCAAGGTTCGGCAGCCGAGCCCAGTCTGCTGAATGCCGATCCTGCGTTACGCCGTCGAGCGCTCAAGAATTTATCGTTTCGATTGCCATGGAGACCGTTGATCAAATTTCTCTATTTGTATGTCTGGCAGCGAGGCTGCCTCGATGGCCGTGCCGGGTTTACCTATTGTGTCCTGCAAGCGTTCTACGAATACCTGATTGTGCTGAAGATGCGCGAACTTGAACGACAGCAGCGAGGGCTCCCAACATAAAAGGACACGAGGCGCGTCGCACGCAGTCTCTGCATCATGCCCAAGACAATATTCGTCAACCGTTACTTCTATCCGGATCATTCGGCGACAAGCCAGCTCTTGAGCGACCTGGCCTTCGATCTCGCTTCCCGTGGTCAGGATATTCATGTGATTACCGGTTGTCAGCTGTATGGGAATCCCCGGGCATCCCTTCCCATCAGCGAATCCATCCGTGGGGTACAGGTGCATCGAGTGCAAACCCTCGGTTTTGGCCGGCCCAGGCTTTGGGGCCGGCGGGCCGACGATCTGACTTTTGCCCTCGGAGCCACGGGGAAACTGTGCCCCCTGACCCAGCCGGGTCACGTCGTGGCCGCCAAGACGGACCCGCCGATGATGTCGGTCTGTGCCGCGTGGGCCGTCAAGGTCAAACGTGGGGTGTTGGTCAATTGGGTCCAGGATCTCTTCCCAGAGGTTGCCACGTCGATGGAAGTGTATGGAGTGCGATTCGCCGCTCCCATGCTGAAGCGGTTACGCAATCAGTCGCTTCGTGTCGGTCGATCGAACGTGGTCTTGGGGGAAATCATGGCCGAGCGACTCCGCGACGAAGGAATCCCTTCAGATCAAATTACGATCATCGCAAATTGGGCCGACGGCGACACGATCCAACCGATTGACAAGCGGGACAACCCGCTTCTCCATGAATGGCGGCTCGAAGGCAAGTTTGTGCTCGGGTATTCGGGGAACATGGGCCATGTCCATGAGTTCAAGACCATGGTCGATGCGGCGGAGAGATTGAAAGCGGTTGACGAGATCGCCTTCGTATTTATCGGCGACGGTATTGCGCGGCAGTGGCTGGTATCGGAAGTGGCTCGACGCGGATTGACGAATGTGCAATTTCACCCCTATCAGTCGGCCGAGCGCTTGCGGTGGAGTTTGAGCGTTCCCGACGTGCATTTCGTGTCGTTGCGGCCGACATTAGAAGGATTGATCGTGCCGAGCAAGTTTTACGGCATCGCGGCGGCGGGACGACCGATCATCCATATCGGCGATCCCGAAGGCGAGATCGCCCGTATCCTCCAACGTCAACACTGCGGATGGAGTTTCTGCGTGGGAGAGGTCGACGCGTTGGCCGAGTGTATTCTGCGGCTCTCGCACAGAGGACATGAGACCCTCGACGCGGGACTGTGCGCACGGCGAGCGTTCGATCGGCACTATTCGCGTTCCCATGCACTCGATAGCTGGCACCAGCTGCTGACCTCCGCCACGGCGGGGGAGCCATCTTCGGATGTCGCCGTAAGCCAGGAACAACCGGTCGCCGCCGGACACGAGTGATGCGACCACGGATATTGCGATTGTTCAGATTCTTAGCAGCAGGACTTGTCTTGGTCGGGGCGTTTAGTGGTGCTCTGCCGTCCGGTTCTGCGGCACCGCAGCGACCCTTCATCGTGTTCGACGCGACCCTCTACAAGAATAAACCTTCCTTCGCAGGCTATCCCGTACGTCCTATCACGCTCCTTTACGAGTCTCGCTTGTTCCCTGGGAATCACGCCCCGACGGCTATGCCACCGGAACAAACGGTACGATCCATCGCGAAGGAATTCCGCGAGGCGTCGGAGCCGGTCGTTATCGACATCGAACGGTGGCCGCTCAAGGGGGATGCGCAGATCGTGAAGGAGAATGTCGGTAAGTTGGTGGGAGTCCTATCTTGGATCAAAGCCGAAGCGCCGAACCTCCAGATCGGAGCCTATGGAACGGTGCCGTTGCCGGACTACTGGAGGGCGATTCGTGGTTCTGGAAACGTGGAGTATCAGGCCTGGCAACGCGACAATGATCGATTGGATGAAATGACCGCTCAGCTGGATGCCTTGTATCCATCTCTCTACACGTACTACCCGGATCGGCAAGGCTGGGTGACCTTCGCCGTCGCGCAGCTGACAGAAGCCAAGCGGAAAGCACACGGGAAACCGGTCTATGCATTTCTTTGGCCACAATATCACGAGTCCAACGCCAAGCTGAGGCTTCGACCGCTGGAACCGGACTACTGGGAACTTCAGTTGAATACCGTATACGAACATGCCGATGGCCTGGTGATCTGGGGGGGCTGGGGGGAGAAGGGGCCGGAATCCTGGGATGAAGAAGCTCCCTGGTGGCAAGTGACCAAGCGGTTCTTGAAGCGAATTGGCTCTACTCCTCCCGAGCATCCCACTAATCTCACCGTACGGTAGCCAGTCGATCCATCCACTTTTTAACAATCAGTTAACACAAACTTAAGACTCGCGTGGCCACCCGGTGAACGCCCAACGATAGACTTCTACGCCAAGCAATTCGGTGGAGTCATGATGTCCACTCAGCCAACGGCTTTCGGTACATTGCCGCCTTCTTCAGATCTTTCCTTGGACCCCTTCTCCTTAAATCGGAGGCGCTCAATTCTGTGGGGCTTTCTGGCTGTCGTCGCGACACTCCTGGGCTATCTCTATGCCGATAGCCTGCGGTTCCTTGGAGAAGCATGGCTCGAGGATAACAACAGCCATGGGCCGTTTATTCCATTGATTTCCCTCTACATGATCTGGACGCGCTGGCAGCGTATTCAAGCGATTGAGCCATACGGCCTCTGGTGGGGGATTCCGATCGTCGGGGTTGGGTTGTTCGTGTACGCGGTGGGACAGTTCGCCGCGATGCATGCGGTCGTGCATCTCTCCTTCTGGCTGGTGATCGTCGGAATGCTGACCTGCACAATCGGATTGTCCGGCATTCGCCAGATAGCCTTCCCGCTGTGCTATCTCCTCGCGGCTATTCCACCACCGACATTTCTGCAGTACGAGCTTTCGAGCCGACTCCAACTTTGGTCGTCGGCCTTGGGGATCGGATTTCTCCAATCGATCGGTGTCATGGCGTTCCGGGACGGCAATGTCATCGATCTGGGGCGAATTCAACTACAAGTCGTGGAGGCCTGCAGCGGGCTGCGGTACCTGTTCCCGCTTACCACGCTGACCATTCTTGGAGCCTATCTGTACCGAGAATCATTTTGGAAACGGATCCTACTTATTCTGTCGAGCATCCCAATCTCGATTCTGTTGAACGGCTTTCGGATCGGCGTCATCGGCGTGTTGGTGGAACACTATGGATCTGGCGCCGCCGAAGGGTTTACCCATTTTTTCGAGGGGTGGGTCATCTTTATCGCAAGCCTGTGTTTACTCTGTGTGGAAATGTGGCTCCTCGCGCGCGTCGCTTCCGCTGGTGCTCCCCGTCCTTTCGCGGAATTGATCGGCTTGCCGGAAGCAAGCTCTCACCCCTCGCCTTCACCCGTTACCCGAAGGTCTCTAGTACCCCTTTCTTCGGGGCTGGCCCTCCTGGTCGTTGCGGTGCCGGTTGCTCCATTGTTCGTACAAGAGGAGTTTTCCCCACCGGCGAGACAATCGTTCGCTGACTTTCCTTTACGGCTCGATGCATGGCAGGGAGTCCCTTCCCCTTTGGAGCGGCAGTACCTCGACGCGTTGCAGCTGGATGATTATGTGTTGGCCGACTACACGGCAGTCGATCAGCCTCCTGTCAACGTGTACGTCGCGTATTACATGTCTCCGAAGAAAGGTCGTTCTTCTCATTCACCCAAGCAGTGCATTCCCGGCGGCGGCTGGGAGATCACGTCCTTGGAGCCAGTGCGGATGGATCGTGTGTCGGGAGTGGCGCCAGGGCAAGAAATCAATCGCGTGGTGATCCAAAAAGGCGGTCAAAAGCAGATCGTCTATTACTGGTTCAAGCAGCGCGATCGCTGGATCACCAGCGAATACCTGGTGAAGTTTTTTCTCTTCTGGGATTCCTTCACCAGGCACCGAGCGGATGGCGCGCTTGTGCGTTTGACATCCTCCGTTCATGCCGGGGAGAACGAAGCGGTCGTTGACAAACGGTTGCAGACCTTGGCGAGTCTCGTCACGCCGTTGTTGGGTCAGTATGTTCCGGATTGAGGTGTGGTGACGTGGGTTCAGCGTTGTTTTTCAGTTTTATGGGGTCCTTGATCATTTGCATGGCCCTGATTCCGACACTCTCGGCATCAGCCTTGCGACTGCAATTTATCGATATGCCGCGTGAACGGCACGCCCACCGTGAGCCCATCGCAAAGGTCGGCGGGATCGCTTTCGCGGTCGCCACGTTCGTGGCGGTCCTGATTTGGTCGCCCAAGGATCAACTGATTGTCTCCAGTCTGCTCGGCGGAGCGGTCATCGTCCTGTTCGGGATCTGGGATGATCGAGTTGGACTCAGCTACAGAATGAAGTTCATCGGACAGATCCTCGCGGCGGTCATTGTGGTCGCTTTTGCCGGCATCCGCCTCTCCTCACTGCCGTTCCTCGATGATGTGCTCATCCCCGCCTGGGTCTCCATTCCGCTCACGCTGATCGTCATCGTCGGCGTCACCAACGCCGTCAATCTTTCAGACGGACTCGACGGCCTGGCGGGAGGCCTCTCGCTGATCAGTTTCGCCGGCATCGCGTATTTGGCCTATCAAGCCAATGAATCCCTATTGGTCCTCTTGATGATGTCGGTTCTGGGGAGCTTGCTCGGGTTTCTTAGATTTAATACCTATCCGGCCAGAATCTTCATGGGCGATGCCGGCAGCCAATTTCTGGGACACTACTTGGCGGTGGCCGCCATTCTCCTGACCGACGCAACCAGGACGGCCTACAGTCCGCTATTGATGCTTTTCATCTGGGGAGTCCCATTGCTGGATACGGTCGGAGTCATGATCTACCGCTACATGCAAGGACGCTCGCCATTTGTCGGCGATCGGAGTCATGTCCATTATAGGTTGCTGGCCTCCGGGCTTACACATGGACAGGCAGTGACGATTATCTATATCGTCCATACGTTGATGGTCGGCTGTGCCTATCTCCTGCGCTGGCAGCCGGACGCCGTGTTGGTTGCGGTGTACGTGGTATTCGCCGTCGGGTTGTTCAGTCTTTTTGTGCGCACGCCGAGAGAACCTATTTCGACTCAGTCCGGTTCGTCGCCGGCTCTTCACAATGAAGGACGGCGCCTTTCCAACCGATGGGCGATCGGCGAGGTGTCTCTGACGGCGTTGTATTTGACGATTCCAATCTACCTGATCGGGTCCATCGCCATACCACGGGAGATTCCTTCTGATGCCGGGTTAATCGCCGGAGCCCTGACTGTCGCGGTGCTGGCTTCGTTTTTTCTTCCATCCGCTACTCCGTGGGCGGTGCGTGCCGCGCTCTATATCGGCAGCACCTGTTTGATGTACTACAGCGACGAGTTTCCCCGCGAGGTCATGGTCAAAGCGTTCACTCCGATGAACATAGGTCTAGCCATCATGGCCGTGCTGGTCGTCCTGGCGATTCGTTTGGTCGGCGAGGAGCGGTTCCAAACCACTCCGCTTGATTACCTCATCATCCTGTTGGCGGGTGTCATGCCGTTTCTGTCGGGGATGACCGTCGGTGATGTGCCCATGGGGCTTCTGACGGCAAAGTTGATTGTCCTGTTCTTTGCGTTTGAACTGTTGCTGAACATGCGCTCGTCGGCGGTGATGCGCCTCGGCATGGTATCCCTGGTGATGCTGGCTGGTGTGATGCTGCGCGCATGGTGGTCGTAACTGCCTTGAAAGTGGAGGGAGAGAAATGAAGCCGTATATTGCTCTTGGACTGGTCCTCATTATGGCCGTGGGACTGGCCGCTTGCGGAGGCGCCGAAGAGCGTAAGGCAAAGTACCGCGTCAAGGCGCAGGAATATTTTCAAGAAGGGAATTTCCCGAAAGCGAGAATTGCGCTCAGGAACGTGCTCCAAATCGATCCGAAGGATGTCGACGCCCACTTCCTCTATGCCCAAGTCGAGGAAAAGGAACAAAACTGGCGGAATGCGTTTGCGGGCTACCAGCAGGTCGTCGAACTCAGCCCCGATCATGATCGGGCTCAGGTCAAACTGGCGAAAT
The DNA here is from genome assembly GCA_964570915.1 of uncultured Nitrospira sp. Lineage (GTDB taxonomy): Bacteria > Nitrospirota > Nitrospiria > Nitrospirales > Nitrospiraceae > Nitrospira_D. The sequence goes on from CAZNBG010000092.1 coordinate 7,155, forward strand.
ACTACCTTGAAATGCGGGCGTTGGATCAAGCCAGACAGATCACGGATCGGGTGTTAGCCAAACAGCCTGAGCATGTCCCGGCCCAGGCGGTCAAGATTGCCATCACCGCCCTGTCCGACCACGTGAAAGAAGCGGTCGATCAAGCGGAGAAGCTTGTGGCAGTCGCCCCAACAGAGGTCGATGCAGCATTGCTTATCACGGCGCTGTACACGTCGGTTCAGCGGGAGAGAGACGCCATCCCATTTCTGCGCCGGGCCTTGGAGGCCCATCCGGATAATCTTGAATTGATGGATGTGTTGGCCTCCATGTTAATCAAACAAGGTCAACAGGCGGAGGCCGAGACGATACTGGCCAAAATCGTCAAATTGGAGCCGACCGTTTTCAGTCATCAATTGCGTCAAGTCGGGTTCTATGATGGGCAGCAACAATATGAGAAGGCCGAGGCCATCTTGCGAGAGGCGATTCGAGTAGAACCGGAGAACGAGAAGCGCTGGTTGGCCTTGGCGGAGTATATGGGGAAGCGTCGCGGTGTGGAACAGGGCGAAGCGGTGTTGCAACAGGCTCGAAAGGAGCAACCACACACGGCTAAATTCTGGTTCGCACTCGGCAGCGTTTACGAATCGACTCGCCGGGTTGAAAAGGCGCGTGAGCTCTATCGGGAAATGCAGACGGCATTTGGAGGAAAGCCTGAGGCCTCCGAAGCGCAGGTGAAACTTGCGACTCTGGATTGGGCTGAAGGAAAAGTCGAGGAAGCCGAACGGCAGGTTCAAGCGGTGCTCAAGGACAATTCGCGCTCAAGCGATGCCCTTTTGCTGAGAGGAAAAATTGCGCTTCAGCGGGGAAATGGAAAAGATGCCATTCTCGATTTTCGTTCCGTTTTGAAAGATCAGCCGGAACTGGCCGAAGGACATGTCCTTCTCGCCCGGGGCCATTTGCTGGCCGGGGAACCGACATTGGCACGCGACAGTTTGGATAAAGCCCTTGCGTTCAAACCGACGCTGGTAGAGGCCCAGACCTTGTTGGTGGGACTTGATGCGGCAGCCGGCCAATTCAAGGAGGCGAAGCAGCGGTTGGATCCGCTTCTTGCTCGAGAACCAGGCAATATGGCCCTTCTCGGCATACTCTTTCAGCTGCAACTGCAGGAAAAGGATTGGAATAACAGCCAGGAGACGCTCCAGCGGCTGCGCCGGGCCGGGGCGGATGAAGCGCTTGCAAGCTTGGCGGAGGGGCATGTGGCTCTTGCGCAACAACAGTGGGATTCTGCGGAGGCCGCCTACACCAAGGCGGCTCAACAGCGACCCTCGGCGCCAGAGCCGCTTCTTGCTCTCGTGCAGCTGGACGTGCGGCGCGGCCGGTTGCCTCTAGCGCAGCAGCGTTTAGAGACGATTCTTGCCAAGTCTCCTGAGCATCCTTTCGCCGCAGGGTTCCTCGGTGAACTGTTGCTCACGAAAGGAGAGCCTGCCGTGGCTGCGTCTCACTTTGAAACCGCCACCCGTACCAATCCCAAATGGATCACTCCATGGATCCATCTGGCTCGTTTTCACCAGGCGCAGAAGCATTTGGCGGAAGGTGATGCGGTGCTTCGAAAAAGTCTCGAAATAAACCCGGAGAGTGAGCAGTTGCGACTTTTATTGGCTATGAGTCTGTCCGCACAAGGTCGACATGACGAGGCCATCGGTCACTATGAGATGGTATTGAAGCAAGCCCCCACGTCGCTCGTGGCGGCAAACAATCTCGCCGCGGCGCTGGTCGACCATAAAGGCGACCCGCAAAGCCTTGAACGCGCCTTGGTACTGAGTCGCGGGTTTGAATCACAGAAAGCGAATCCCTTCCTATTAGATACGCTGGGATGGGCGCATCACAAGCTGGGTCATGGGACCGATGCTGTGCGGGTGCTCCAGCAGGCCACGGCGATGGCGCCCGATCATCCGGTTCTGAATTACCACCTCGGGGCCGCCTATGTGAAAGCCGGCAGGCGGCCGGATGCCATCACACACCTTAAGAAGGCGGTGGCCTCCGGAACTCACTTTGACGGCTTGGATGAGGCCAAGGCCCTGCTCGAAGAAGTGGCAGGGTAATGATCATGACGCAGGTCTGGATCCGGAGTTGCACACACCGTGTCTTGTTCGCGATCGCTTTTGTCTGTCTCTTGGTGCTCAGTTATGGTCAGCATCTTCGGGCAGAGGCGATGAACGCTGAGCCGGCATATCTGTTGGGCCCTGAAGACGTGCTCAAAGTTGCAGTGTGGAAGGACGAGCATCTGACGCAGGAGATGGTTGTGCGGCCGGACGGGATGATTACCTTCCCATTGATCGGAGAGATCGTGGCGGCGGGACGGACGGCCGAAGACGTTCGATTCGAAATCGCGAAGCGTTTGACGAAATATCTTCCGACTCCGAATGTGACGGTGACCGTGCTCAAAGTGCAGAGCTATCGCATTTATGTGCTGGGACGGGTGAAC